>NZ_JBFAMR010000111.1:0-18249 GCF_040656595.1 Actinoplanes sp. NPDC049802 | reverse complement strand
GGTTCGGGTGCGTACCGCACCCGAACCCCACACACTCCGAACGGGCTCAGGCCTCCTCGTGGTCGGTGGCCCGGGCCGCGCACAGGAACGTCCCGCCCACGGCGAAGGCCCCCAGCACCGACAGCGAGATCTGCGTCTCGTGGTCGAGCTGCCGCCGGTACTCCGATGCGCTGACCTCCACCACCTGGTCGTGGTCGACGAGCACGTGCCGTCCGTCGCGGATGTCGGGTGTCCCGTCCAGGGCGACGAACGCCAGGACGAGCGCCAGCCAGAACCCGGAGAAGGCCAGTGCCGCGGCGACGGCGGCCCAGATCGGCACGTGCGGCGGCACCCACGACGCCAGGCTCCAGAACCGTCGCGGCCCGCGGGTCTGGTACCCGCGCCGGTTCGCCAGGATGCCGGCGGCGAACGGCGGCACGGTCAGGATCGCCCCGAACCCGACGGCGATCTCGGCGATCACCGGCCGGGCCCCGAACGCGAGGGACACGATCAGCACGGCCGACCACAGCACGCCGACCGCACACATCAGACTCAGCAGCAACAGACCGCGACGCGAGATCATCACCGCTGACGCTAGTGTCCGCCCTGTCGCCCCGGGGCCGTTTCCGACCAGGAGGGCTTCTCCGGTGAACCGCCACCCGAGCGGGGCGATTTGTCCTACCCTGGGACGATGCCTGTCTGTCGTGTGCTCGTTTCGCTCGTGATGGCCGCCCTGCTGTTGGCCGCGCCGGCCACGCCGGTGGCCGCCGTTCCCGGGCCGCCGCCGTTGCATCAGGGACTGCTCGTCTCCGGGCAGGCTCCGAACCTGTGCCTGACCGGCGGCCCGATCGGCACGGTCGTCGCCACGGCGGTCTGCGACCGGGCGAACCCGTCTCAGAAGTTCTTTCTGACCAGCACCGGTGTGCTGCGGGTGGGCCTGGACTGTGTGCAGCCGGACAGCACCGTCCACGGCGCGAAGATCCGGATCGCGGCCTGCGACGAGCAGGGCGGGCGGCAGAAGTGGTGGTTCACCACGGTTCTCCAGTACGGCGACCGCAACGGCCGGTGTGTCACCCAGAACGCGCTGAGCGCGGACCGGAAGCGGGGCACGGTCCGGTTGAAGACCTGCGCAGGCAACCCGAACCAGCGGTGGCGCTCGCAGTCGCTGTGGTGACGCCCCCAGAATCGATCGAGGATCGTTTATGGTTCCGGGATGGCGGCGGAGGACTGGTGCGGCTGGTGCGGTGAGCGGCGGGAGGAGACCGAGTTCGGTGTGCGGGTCTGGTCGGGCCGGGTCACCGACACCTATTTCGCCCGTCACGCGTACGTGCGGGGCCACGCGATCGTGGTGTGGCGCGGCCGGCACGTGGTGGAGCCGATCGATCTGAGCCCGGTGGAGTCGGACCTCTATCACCGCGAGATGCTGACGGTGGCGCGGACGATCCGGGACTGTTTCCGCCCGGCCAAGCTCAACTATCTGACTCTGGGGCAGGCCGGCGAGCATCTGCACAGTCACGTGATCGCCCGCTATCCCGACGACGCCGGAGCGGACGGCCAGTTGCCGGTGGCGCCGCCGCCGTTGCTGGAGGAGCCGCGGTGGCGCGCGGACGCGGCAGCGCTGAAGAGGCTGCTGAACTGAGGCGAGAAGAGTATTCTGAAAATTCTCTGCGCGGAAATAGTCACGCCAAGCAGAGAATTCCAATTTCAGAATAAGGCTTGGAGGTACGGGTGTCAAGTCTGTCAAGCGTTTCCACCGCCGAATCCGCGGAGGTTTTCGCCGAGGAGCAGCGCCACGTCACCGCGATCTACACCCGGCTCGACGAGATGCGGGACCGGGAGCGCACCCGTCTCACCGAGATCTGGCGCCGGCCGGGCGGCACACCGGAGGCGCGATCCCAGCGGGACGCCGCCGCCCGTGCCCACGCCGAGCGCCTGGCGCGGTACGACGCGGTCGAGGCCGGCCTGTGCTTCGGCCGGATCGACCCGCACGACGGCGAGCCGCTGCACATCGGCCGGATCGGCATCCACGACACCGAGGATCCGCTGCTCGTCGACTGGCGTGCCCCGGCCGCCCGGCCGTTCTACGTGGCCACCGCCGTCACCCCGTACGGTGTCGCCCGTCGCCGCCACATCCGCACGCGTGGCCGTACCGTCACCGGGCTGGACGACGAGGTCCTCGATCCGGATGTCGCGGCAGCCGCCGCGGGTGGCGCGCTGGTCGGCGAGGCCGCCCTGATGGCGGCGCTGGACGCGCACCGGACCGGCCGGATGCGCGACATCGTGGAGACGATCCAGGCCGAGCAGGACCAGGTGATCCGGTCGCCGGCCGGGGGAGTGCTGGTGGTGCAGGGCGGGCCGGGCACCGGTAAGACGGCGGTGGCGCTGCACCGGGCGGCGTACCTGCTCTACACCCACCGGGAGCGGTTCAGTTCCCGTGGGGTGCTGATCGTCGGTCCGAACCCGACGTTCCTGCGGTACATCTCGCAGGTGCTGCCGTCGCTCGCGGAGACCGGGGTGGTGCTGGCCACGCCGGGCGACCTGTTCCCCGGGGTGGTGGCGCGGCGCACCGAGCCGGACGAGGTGGCCGAGGTGAAGGGCCGGGCGGAGATGGTGGAGTTCGTGGCGGCGGCGGTCCGCGACCGGCAGCGGGTGCCCGCGGAGCCCATCGAGATCGTGGTGGACCGGCATGTGCTGCGGCTGGACGCGGCGGCGTGCGAGCCGGCCCGGCGGCGGGCGCGGGCCTCGGGACGGCTGCACAACCCGGCCCGGCCGATCTTCGTGGACGGGATCCTGGACGTGCTGGCCGCGCAGGTCGCCGAGCGGATCGGCGACGACCCGTTCTGGGACGATCCGCTGGGCGAGGACGACGCGCCGGGCGAACGGAACCTGCTGGACGCCACGGACCTGGCCGACCTCCGCGACGACCTGGCCGCCGACCCGGGCGTGCGGGCGGTGCTCGACGACCTGTGGCCGGTGCTCACCCCGCAGCGATTCCTCGACGACCTGTACGCCACCACGGACCGGGCCGGGCTGCGCCGTGAACCGGGCGGCGGCTGGACGCCGGCCGACGTGCCGCTGCTCGACGAGGCCGCCGAACTGCTCGGCGAGGACGACCGGCCGGCCCGTGCGGCGGCGGCCCGGGAACTGCGGAAACGGCTCGACTACGCGCAGGGCGTCCTGGACATCACGGCCGGCTCCAAGTCGTACGAGGCGGAGGCCGACGACGAGGCCGAGATCCCGAACATCGCCGACGTGATGGAGGCCGACATGCTCGCCGAACGGCTGGCCGACCGGGACTGGCGGCCGGCCGCCGAGCGGGCCGTGGAGGACCGCTCGTGGGCGTACGGGCACGTGATCGTCGACGAGGCGCAGGAGCTCAGCGCGATGGCGTGGCGGATGCTGATGCGCCGCTGCCCGAGCCGGTCCATGACGGTGGTCGGCGATCTGGCGCAGACCGGCGCGCGGGCGGGCGCCGAGTCCTGGTCCGAGGTGCTCACCCCGTACGTGGCGGACCGGTGGCGACTGGCCGCGCTGACGGTCAGCTACCGCACCCCGGCGGAGATCATGGCGTACGCCGGACGGATGCTTCCCGAGGTGGAGCTGCCGCATCCGGTTCGCTCGTCCGGTGTGGAACCGCGTGAGCTGACCGGCGACCTGACCGGCCTGGCCGCGGTCGTGGCCGCCGAGTCCGGCGGTGGCAGCCTCGCCGTGATCGTCGCGGCCGGACGGTTCGCGGAGGTGGCGGCGGCGCTGCCGGACCTGGGCCGGGACGTGGAGGAGCCGGCCGTCCTGCTGACCGTCACGCAGGCCAAGGGCCTGGAGTTCGACCGGGTGGTGCTGGTGGACCCGAAGGAGATCCGCGCCGGGTCGCGGCGCGGCGTCAACGACCTCTACGTGGCGCTGACCCGTGCCACCCAGCGGCTCACGGTCTTCCGGACCGGGCCCGCGGAGTGTGCCGCCGGTACACGCTGACCGTCGGGTCGCCGGTGATCCAGAACCGCCACGGCACGTCGTGCGCCGACGTCACCCCGACCCGCGGCCCGGCCGAGATCGGCCCCACCGGCACGTCCGGTGGGGTCAGCACGGCCGGGCCACCGCCGAACAGCGGCGTGCCGTCGGCCTCCCGGGTGAGGGCGAGCACCTGCATCAGCTTGGCCGGGCCGGCGGCCAGGTCGGTGTCGCGGCGGGCGGCCGGCCGCCGGGCCCGCGCCGGCTCGATCCCGTCGACCACCTCGCCGGCGCGCAGCAGCACGGCCGCCGCCTTCCCGGTCTCGCCGCAGACCACGTTGGCGCAGAAGTGCATGCCGTAGATCTGGTAGACGTACAGCCGGCCGGCGGGACCGAACATCACCGCGTTACGGCTGGTCCGGCCGCGATGGGCGTGGCTGGCCGGGTCTTCGCCGAGGCCGCTGTAGGCCTCCACCTCGGTGAGCCGCACGGTCACCGAGTTCGCGCTGATCCGCCAGCCGAGCAGCCGCCGCGCGGCCTCGTCCACTGCCGACGCCGGAAGGTCCCTCCAGTCGGTGCTCACGGCACTTCTCCAGAGGTACGCGCGACCCGTGCCGCCACCGGATCGGCGGTCAAGATCTGCCGGCCGATCTCCCGCGGGGGTCGGGTGTCTGCACGTCGCCGATCCTAACCGTCCCGGTCCTTCGCGTGTCTCAGTGACCGCCGCGATCGGGTTCAGCGGTGCGATCGCCGGTTCACATCGATATAGTTCGTCGTCCCGGGAGCGGGGCAGGGAGCGGACGATGCGGGAAGCAGGGGAAACGCCGGAGCCGGGCGAGCCGGGCGACGGCTCGGGACTGGGCGCGCGGCTTGCGGCGGTCGGTGGGGCCGGCGTGCGGAGCTTCGACGCGGTCCCGGCCGGGCCGGAAGTGCCCTTGGCCGGTGGGCCGGGCGTCACGCGTACGGATGAGGTTGCTGAAAAGAAACGGCCCGGGTGGCGCGGCGGCCGGGTGATCCCGTCGGTGGTCGCGCTGGTCCTGGTCGGCTGTCTGGGCGCGGCGGCCGTCCGGTTCGTGGACTTCTCCGGCCCGTCGCGGCCCACGCGGGCGGCGCCGCAAGCCGTGCCCTCCGCGGGCGGCGGGGTGGAGGCGGCGGCCGGGCCGCGGGCGAGCGACCAGCCGGTGCGCGCCGACGACGACCTCGACCGGGTGTGCGGTGACACCTACTTCCCGGCGGCGCCGAAGTACCGTGGCGACGGCCCGCACCCGGTGATGATCAGCGTGCGTGAGTCGCTGAGCGCGGACGGCCGGTTCACCCGGACGCTGAACCGCGCGGCCTACGGCGGATCGGCCGCGCAGCGCCGCACGTGGGCGCCGGCGCCGCGGCGGGCGCAGCTGGTCGCCTGCCTCGACCTGACCGGTCCGGGGCGGCCGATCCGTGACTGCAAATCCGGCGATCGGACGTTGTCGCTGGTGGAGGGCAGGTACAGGTTGACCGTCTACGAGGTGGCGACGCGCCGCGAGGTGGCCGGGACGGCGCTGACCGGCGGCGACCGGGCCTGTCCGTTCGTGATTCTGACCAGCGCCGGCCCGACGCTCTACAGCGCGGTCAAGGACCAGCAACTGTACGACCTGCTGCGCCGGCGGGTGGAGGGCTGAGCCCCGGTCGCGCGGCCGGCCTTCGCCGCAGAGTGGGATCTTGGCCCTGTTCGGTCGAGGCCGATCGGCCGTAAGGTGTCGCGGTGCTCGATTTGCTGAAAGCCTGGCTCCGGCGGCTTGCGGGCGCGCCGGAACGGCAGCCGGTCCCGCCTGCCGCGACCCCGGCTCCCGAGGCGCCCGCTCCGCGGCCCTCCGCGCCTCGCCCCACGGCGAAGCCGCGTGCGGTGCTGGCCCCGGGCCAGGGCCGCCACCTCGCGTACGCGCCCGATCTGGACGGTGACGCCGACCCCGGCGAGATCGTCTGGACCTGGGTCCCGTACGAGGACGATCCGAACCAGGGCAAGGACCGGCCCGTTCTGGTGGTGGGACGCGACGCGCGTACCCTGCTCGGGCTGATGCTCTCCAGCCAGAGCGACCGCGACGGCCAGCGCCACTGGATGGCGCTCGGCCCCGGCGACTGGGATCGCTCCGCCCGTCCGAGTTGGATCCGCCTGGACCGCGTCCTGGAGGTGGACGAGGACGGCATCCGCCGGGAGGGGGCCATCCTGGACCGGCCACGGTTCGACCGGGTCGCGGCGATTCTGCGCCGTAACTACGGCTGGCCGTGACGATAGCGTCTGCGGCATGAATCTCGACGTCATGACCGGGTTCGGCGGCAAGCAGGCGTGGCTCGCGGTGGCCGGCGGCGACCCGGAGGCGGTCCTCGCCGCTCTGGAGTTGCGCGACCTCGGCGCCGCACCCTGGCGGGACGGCCTGGACCTGGCCCATCTCTGCGACGACCGGGTGGCGCTCACCCCGCCGCTGCCCGGCGCCCGGGACACCCGCTGGGTGCTCGCCGTCGGCCGCCGGCTGATGAGCGCGGCGCCGGACGTCGCCGCGCTGTCCGCCACCCTGGGCGCCGAGGTGCAGTATTTCGCCACGCACCGGGTCACCGAGCTGCACCGCTGGCAGCGGGCCGTGCGGGGCGAGCTGTTGCGGGCCTTCGGATATGTGGGGCGGACCGGCGAGGTGACGTCGTGGTTCGGCGTGCCCGATCCGGCCGAGCGGGACGCCGGCCTGCCCGGCGAGCTTGACCCGGAGGCGTCCGTGCTGGTCGCCGAGCGGGATGTGTTCCGGGTGGCCGGCGCCTGGAGCATCGATCCGACGACCTTGTCCGGGCGCGCGCCCGGCCCGCTGCGCATAGGCGCCGCGGACTGAGCTTCCAGGAGACCCAATGCGCAAGTACGTGATCATGGGCGTGCAGGGCAGCGGCAAGGGCACCCAGGCGAAGATGTTGCGGGAGGACCTCGACCTGGTGCACATCAGTGTCGGCGACATCTTCCGCTGGCACGTGCGGCAGCACACCAAGATGGGCGCCCAGGTCAAGCGGGCCATGGCGGCCGGTGAACTGGTCAGTGACGACCTGGTCGAGCAGGTGGTGCGCAACCGGATGGGCATCCACGACTGGAACTACGGTTTCATCATCGACGGGTTCCCGCGCAACGGCCGGCAGGCCGAGTTCTTCATGGAGAGCTACGACATCGACGCGGTGATCCACCTGGAGTTGCCGGACGACGAGGTGCGCCGCCGGGTGCTCAGCCGCCGCCTCTGCCCGAACTGCGGCATGGACTACAACCTGATCGCCGACCGTCCCGAGACGGAGGGCCGCTGCGACATCTGCGGTCACGGGCTGATCACCCGGGCGGACGACACCCCGGAGGCCCTGGAGGCCCGGTTGACCGACTACCACGAGAAGACCCGCCCGGTGCTGGAGCTGTTCCGGCGCAAGGAGGTCGTGCACGACGTGGACGGCCGTCCGGCGGTGGAGGACGTGCAGGCCGCGATCCGCAAGACCCTCGGTCTGCCGCCCTACCGGGGGTAGTCACTCTCCGGGGTAAATCCGATCAATCCCGGCAAGGCCTACCGTGGGCCGGTGGATTTCGGACCGTCGTTCTCCGCGCCCGTGATGACGGCCGGCGCTGTGCTGTGGCGTGGCGCGGGAATGGCGCGGGAGGTCGCCGTGGTACGCGCGGCGACCGGCGACTGGTGTTTTCCGAAGGGGCGGATCCGGCCGGGGGAGCACATGACCGCGGCCGCCGTCCGGGCGGTTTCCGAATCCACCGGTCTGCGTGTCCGGCTCGGCCCGTGGCTGGGGTTCACCGGCTATTCGTGGCAGGGCTGGCCGGAGCGCGCCGACTATTTCGCTGCCGAGGCGGATCCGGGCGCTTGCGGCGGCGGTGACCTGCTCTGGCTCGCCCCGGGCCGCGCCGCCGACGCGCTGAGCCGTCCCGACGACGTGCGGATCCTGTACGAACTGGAACGCCGTGCCGCATCCGGCGCCGGCTGTTTTCTGCTGATCCGGGACAGCGCCTGTTCGGCCCGGCCGATTCTGTCCGCCTATGGCGTGACCGAGGACGCCTGTGGAATGGCCGAGGAGACGGCCGCGGACCGGGAACGGGCGCTGCGGATCGCCGGGGACTCGTTCGGCGCCGGTCGTCCCGCCGCGGTTCGCGCCGACCCCGGGACGGTCCGGGACCTGTTCGGTGAGCTGTGCCGCCGGCGGGTCGCGCCGGTTCCGGTGGAGGCGACCGTCCCGGAGGGCGGTCTGCTCGTTCTGCACGGCACGCGTGAGCGGATCTTCGCCGTGGAGCGGCACCTCGCCTGACAGGCAACCCAAACACAAACGGGCATCCGGTGTTTGTGCGCCGTCTTTCCGTTCTGCCCTGTTTCTGCTGCTCCTTCGCCGGGCCACTCGGCCCGAAAGGAGATGGAAATCTCGTCGACATATTGCGCTCGGGCAGAAGCGGGCGTAAACAAAGACAAAGCCAAAACGAACCGGGTGGTGAAGATGTACGCGGAGGAACGCCAGCAGGAGATAGTGCGCCGTGCCCGCGCCGAAGGCCGGGTCGACGTCGTCGCGCTGGCCGAGACCTTCGGGGTGACCGCCGAGACGATCCGCCGCGATCTGACGGTGCTGGAGCGGTCCGGCGTGCTGCGCCGGGTCCACGGCGGGGCGATCCCGGTGGAGCGGCTGGGTTTCGAGCCCGCCCTCGCCACCCGGGACGCCGTGCTGATCAGCGAGAAGGAGCGGATCGCCAAGGCCGCGCTCGCCGAGGTGCCGGAGGACGGCGCGATCATCCTGGACGCCGGCACCACCACGGCTCGTCTGGCTCAGCTGCTGCCCGCCGACCGCGAGCTGACCGTGGTGGTCAACTCGCCGGTGCTGGCCGCGGCCCTCGGTCTCAAGCCGAATCTCACGGTCCTGCTGCTCGGCGGCCGGGTGCGCGGCAAGACCCTGGCCACCGTGGACGACTGGGCACTGCGCCCGCTCGCCGACATGCATGTGGACGTCGCCTTCATGGGCGCCAACGGGTGCACCGTGGAGCGCGGCATGACCACTCCGGACCCGGCCGAGGCGGCGGTCAAGCGGGCGATGATCGCCGCCGCCCGCCGGGTCGTACTCCTCGCCGACCACACCAAGATCGGTAACGACTACCTGGCCAAGTTCGGCGCCCTCTCCGAACTCGACCTGCTGATCACCGACAACGGGCTGGACCACGATCTCGCCGCCGAGGTCGAGGCCACCGGAGTCCGAGTGGTGCGGGCATGAACCCCCTTCGGCCGTTCGCGCCCGTACCCGTCTGCGCCATTGTTCCCCGGGAGGGGGAAACAGCATGATCCTCACCGTCACCCTCAATCCCAGCGTCGACCGGGCCCTCGAGGTCGACGTTCTGACCCGCGGCGAGGTGCTGCGGGCCGGCGCCTCTCACATCGATCCCGGCGGCAAGGGCGTCAACGTCTCCCGTGCGCTGCTCGCCAACGGCGTGCAGTCCACCGCAGTCGTGCCGACCGGCGGCGCCGAGGGCGAACAGCTGGTCGACCTGCTCAAGGCCGAGGGGGTCGACATGCTCGCCGTGCCGATCGCCGGCCGGACCCGTTCCAACATCACCCTGGCCGAGCCGGACGGCACGGTCACGAAGATCAACGAAGCCGGCCCGGTTCTCTCCGACGCCGAGTTCGCCGAGATCAGCGAGGCGGTGCTGATCGCCGCGGCGGCCGCCGACTGGGTGGTCATCTGCGGCAGCCTGCCGCCCGGCCCGGGCCTCGCGGCGTTCAGCGACCTCTGCGGCCGGCTGGTCGCCTCCGGTGCCCGCCTCGCCGTGGACAGCAGCGGCCCGGCTCTGCTGGCCGGTGTCGCCGCCGGCGCCGCCCTGGTCAAACCCAACCGGGAGGAACTGGCCGAGGCGGTCGGCCGCGAGCCGGAGACCCTCGGCGACGTGATCGACGCCTGCCGGCGGCTGCGTGCCGCGGGCGCCGGCGCGGTGCTGGCCAGTCTCGGCGCCGACGGCGCGGTGCTGGTCGACGAGGACGGCGTGCTGGCCGGCGTCTCCCCGGTCAGCGTCCCGCGCAGCACGGTCGGCGCCGGCGACGCTCTGCTCGCCGGATTCCTCGCGGCCGGTGCGCGCGGCACCGCCGCACTGGTGGAAGGCCTGGCGTGGGGCGCGGCCGCGGTCAGCCTCCCGGGCAGCCGGATGCCGAGGCCCTCCGATCTGGACCGTACGTGCGTGAGTGTCCTCCCCGTGCCGGATCCTGCCCGCCCGCTGACGCGATCCTGAGATCCACACCCCCTGACTTTCCGCCCCCGCGTGTTGTGGTGGGCCGGAAATGTACGCAAAAAAGATGAACTAATTCTCCTCCGTTGAAATGGAGATCCCCTCATGGCATCTTCGTACACCCCCGAGGTTGCTGGAGCCGGCTTCAGAGCCCGGGTCCAGAAGTTCGGCGGCTACCTCGCCGGCATGGTCATGCCGAACATCGGCGCGATCATCGCCTGGGGTCTGATCACGGCCCTGTTCATTCCGAAGGGCTGGCTGCCGAACGAGAGCCTGGCCGAGATCGTCGGCCCGATGATCACGTACCTGCTGCCGGTCCTGATCGGTTACACCGGCGGCCGGATGGTGCACGGCCAGCGCGGCGCGGTCGTCGGTGCGGTCGCCACCATCGGTGTGGTGGTCGGCTCAGACGTCCCGATGTTCCTCGGCGCGATGATCATCGCCCCGCTCACCGCGTACGTCATGAAGCTCTTCGACAACCTGGTCCAGGGCCGGATCCGTCCCGGCTTCGAGATGCTCGTCGACAACTTCTCGGCCGGCATCATCGGTGGCGCCTTCGCGATCCTCGGCAAGGTCGGCATCGGCCCGGTCGTCGACGGGCTCAGCGAGGCGGCCGGTAACGCCGTCGACTTCCTGCTCGACCACAGCCTGATGCCGCTGGCCTCGGTGCTCGTCGAGCCGGCCAAGGTGCTGTTCCTGAACAACGCCATCAACCACGGTGTGCTCAGCCCGCTGGGCGTGCAGCAGGTGGCGGACCAGGGCAAGTCGATCCTGTTCATGATCGAGTCGAACCCCGGCCCCGGTCTCGGCCTGCTTGCCGCGTTCCTGTTCTTCGGCCCGCGGTCGCTGCGTCCCAGCACCCCGGCCGCGATGATCATCCACTTCCTCGGCGGCATCCACGAGATCTACTTCCCGTACGTGCTGATGAAGCCCCGCCTGATCCTCGCGATGATCGCCGGCGGTATGGCCGGTGTCGCCACCTTCATGATCACCGGCGCCGGAACCGTCGCCTCGCCCGCCCCGGGCAGCATCTTCGCCTTCTTCGCGGTGACCGCGAAGGGCAGCCACGTCGGCATGATCCTCGGCGTGGTGATCGCGGCCGCCGTGACCTTCGGCGTCGCCTCCCTGCTGCTCGGTTTCGGAAAGCTCAAGTCCGACCAGGAGCCGGCCGAGGAGGCTGAGGTCACCGGGGAGCCGGCTCTCCAGACCGCCAAAGAGAACGCCTGACCACCAGGTAGACCACCCAGGAGGACCGCTATGGCAACCATCAACGGCAAGGACATCCACAAGCTGGTCGTCGCGTGCGACGCGGGTATGGGCAGCAGCGTGATGCTGGCCAGTACGCTCCGCAAGCAGCTCGGCAAGACCGGGGTGACCGTGGAACACACCCCGGTGAACTCCATCCCGGCCGACGCCGACGTGGTGGTCTGCCACAGCGGCCTCGCCGCCCGCGCCCGTTCGGTCGCCCCGGACAAGCCGATCATCCCGTTCCAGATCTTCCTCGGCGACCCGGCCGTGACCCGCGTGGTCAAGGCCATCCAGCAGGGTACGGATCTGAATGTCTGAGCTGCTTGACCCCCGGGCCATCCGGCTCACCGAGACGGCCGCCGACCGCGACGACGCGATCCGTCGTTGCGGCGCGGCCCTCGTGGAGATCGGCGCCGTCGCCCCGGGCTACGTCGACACGATGCTCGCCCGGGAACAGTCGATCTCCACCTACGTCGGCGAGGGGGTCGCCATTCCGCACGGCACCCTCGCCGGCAAGGACCTGGTCAAGCGGGACGCCCTCGCGGTGTTGCGCTTCCCGGAAGGCGTGGACTGGGGCGGCGAGCCGGTCACCGTGTGCGTGGCCATCGCCGCCCGGGGAGACGGGCATGTCGAGCTGCTCGCCTCTCTCGCCGAGATCCTGCTCGACGAGGACCAGGCCCGCGAACTGCGTGAGGCCACCGAACCCGGCGCCGTGATCCGGCTGCTCGGGTCGATCCAGGAGGAAACAAAGCAATGAAGGTCGTCCGATTCCACGCTCCCGGCGACGTCCGTTTCGAGGACGCGCCCGAGCCCGAGGCCGGTCCCGGTGAAGTCAAGATCCGGGTGCGGAACTGCTCCACCTGCGGCACCGACGTCAAGATCTCCAAGTTCGGTCACCACCACATCCACCCGCCGCGGGTGATGGGTCACGAGATCGCCGGCGAGATCGTCCAGGTCGGGGACGGCGTCGACGGCTGGTCGGCGGGCGACCGCGTCCAGGTGATCGCCGCCATCCCGTGCGGTGACTGCGCCGAGTGCGAGCGCGGCCGGATGACGATCTGCCCGAACCAGGTCTCGATGGGCTACCACTTCGAGGGCGGCTTCGCCCAGTACATGGTGGTGCCCCGCGAGGTCCTCAAGGTCGACGGCCTGAACCGCATCCCGGAGGGCGTCTCGTTCGCCGAGGCCTCCGTCGCCGAGCCGCTGGCCTGCGCGCTCAACGCCCAGAACCTGGCCCGCGTCGGCGACGGCGACGACGTGGTCGTGGTCGGCTCCGGCCCGATCGGGTGCCTGCACGTCCGGCTGGCCCGCTCCCGCGGCGCCGCCCGGGTGTTCCTGGTCGAGCTCAGCCGGCAGCGGCTGGACATGGCCGCCGATCTGGTCAAGCCGGACGCCGCGATCTGCGCCGAGGAGACCGACCCGGTCGAGGAGATCCTCAAGCTGACCGACGGCCGCGGCGCCGACGTCATCATCACCGCGGCAGCCTCCGGCAAGGCGCAGGAGCAGGCCATCCAGATGGCCGCCCGGCAGGGCCGGATCAGCTTCTTCGGCGGTCTGCCCAAGGACAAGCCCACCATCACCTGCGACTCGAACCTGGTGCACTACCGGGAGCTGACGATCGTGGGCGCCAACGGGTCCAGCCCGGCGCACAACGCCGAGGCGCTCAACCTGGTCGCCTCCGGCGCGGTGCCGGTGGCCGACCTGATCACCCATCGCCTGCCGCTGGAGAGCGCCATCGACGCCTTCGGCATCGTCGCCCGCGGCGAGGCCATCAAGGTCACCATCGAGCCCTGAGGAGTTCGCTATGCCCACCCGCACGGTGACCGTCGGATCCACCAGCGGCCTGCACGCCCGCCCCGCGAAGATCTTCGTGGAGGCTGCCGCGAAAGCACCGGTCAAAGTCACCATCCGGTCCGGAGACCGCAAGCCGGTGCCCGCCAAGAGCATGCTGTCGGTGCTCGCCCTCGGCGCCAAACAGGGCACCGAGGTGATCCTCGAAGCCGAGGGGGAGGGCGCCGACGAGGCCCTGGACAGTCTGGCCACGCTGCTGGCCAGCGATCTGGACGCCGAGGAAGGGTCCCATGCCTGAGCTGATCGGCATCGGGGTCTGCGCCGGGGTCGCCGCCGGTCCGCTGTTGCGGATCGCGGAGGTCCCGGCGCTGCCGGCCCCCACCCCGGTCACCGACCCGGAGGCCGAGGTGGCCAGGGCCGAGGCCGCCCTCGCCGAAGTGGTCGCCGACCTGGAACGGCGTGCCGACCGGGCGGCCGACAGCACGGTCACCGACGTGCTGCGGGCCGAGGCGATGATGGCCGACGACGAGACGCTGCGCGAAGGCGTACGCGAGCATGTGGAGGCCGGCCACGACGCGGCGCACGCGATCGACGCCGCGTTCGCCGCCTTCCGGGAGGCCTTCGAAGCCGCCGGCGGCTATCTCGCCGAACGGGTCGCCGACCTCGACGACCTGCGGAACCGGGCCGTAGCAGTGCTGCTCGGCCTGCCGATGCCGGGCGTCCCGTCGCCCGGCCACCCCTACGTCCTGGCGGCCCGCGACCTGGCCCCCGCGGACACCGCCGACCTGGACCCGGAACAGGTCATCGCGCTGGTCACCGAGATCGGCGGCCCGACCAGCCACACCGCGATCCTGGCCCGCGCCCTGGGCCTGCCCGCGGTGGTCGCCTGTCCCGGGGTGCTCGCCGTCCCGGACGGCACGCCGGTGCTGGTCGACGGCGCCACCGGCCAGGTGCGGACCGACGTCGACGAGGCCACGATCAAGGCCGCGATCGAGGCGTCGGCCCAGGTGACCGCGGCGGCCTCCGGTCTGACCGGTCCAGGCCGGACCGCTGACGGGTACGCCGTCAAGCTCCTCGCCAACGTCGGCTCCGCCAAGAACGTCCCGGCCGCCGACGAGGCCCACGCCGAGGGGGTGGGCCTGTTCCGAACCGAGCTGCTCTTCCTCGACCGGGCTCAGGAGCCGGGACACGGGGAACAGGTCGCGGCCTACCGGGACGTGTTCCGGGCGATGGCCGGGCGGCGGGTCGTCATCCGTACCCTCGACGCGGGCGCCGACAAACCGCTGCCGTTCCTGAACCAGGAGGGCGAGCCGAATCCGGCCCTGGGGGTGCGCGGTCTGCGCGTGGCCCGGCAGCGCCCGGAAGTGCTGGCCACGCAGCTCGCGGCGATCGCCGAGGCCCGTGCCGAGACCGGCGCGGACGTCTGGGTGATGGCCCCGATGGTCTCCACCGTGGCCGAGGCGACCGCGTTCGCGGCCGCCGTGCACGACGCCGGCCTGCCCCGGGCAGGCGTCATGATCGAGGTGCCGGCCGCAGCGTTGCGTGCCGCCGAACTGCTGAAGGTCGTCGACTTCCTGAGCATCGGCACCAACGACCTGAGCCAGTACACGTTCGCCGCCGACCGGATGTGCGGGCCGCTGGCCGACCTGCTGGATCCGTGGCAGCCGGCGCTGCTGCAGCTCATCGGTCTGTGCGGCGAGGCGGGCCGGGCGGCCGGCAAACCGGTCGGGGTGTGCGGGGAGGCCGCGGCCGATCCGCTGCTCGCGCCGGTGCTGGTCGGGCTCGGCGTGACGAGCCTGTCGATGTCCCCGCGGGCGCTCCCGGCGGTACGGGCGGCGCTGGCCACCCGTACCGAGGAGGACTGCCGGCGGCTGGCGGCTCTGGCCGTGGCCGCCGCGGGCCCGGCCGAGGCCCGCAAACTGGCCGGATGAGAGAGCGGGCCTCCGCCTGTGGAGGCCCGCTCGATCAGAATTCCCGGTCGTTGAAGGGGAAGCCCTTGGGGAACGGGTTCTCGCCGCTGAACGGGAAACCCGCCGGCAGCTTCGGCGGCGGCATCCGCTCGATCATGCGGATGAGGTCGGTCAGCACCCGCGGCGCCGGGGCACCGGCATAGGTGACGACCTTCTTCTCCCGGCCGTTGCGGTACTGGACCTTCACCTCGTAGCGGGCCTTGCCGGCCTTGCTGGCCGGTAGGTAGGCCGGGCGCAGCGCCAGGAAGGCGGGGCTGGAGGCGAGGCGGTAGATCTGCTGGAGGTGGCCGTTGCCGGCGCCCTGGAGCGCGATCGCGAGGCTCCCCTTACGGCCGCCGTTACGGACCAGGCCCACCGAGGTGGCCTGGTAGCCGGGCCGGGCGTCGGCCGTGCTCCGCGTCGTCTGGTCCTGCACCGCCGGGTCCACCACCGTCTGCGCCGTCGTCTGGGCCGTCATGTTCTGGGCCGTCATGTTCTGGGCCGTCGTGCTCTGGGCCTGGGCGATCGGCTCGGCCTGGACGACCGGCTCGGCCTGGACGACCGGCTCGGCCTGGACGACCGGGTCCTCCTCGGCCGGCGTCGCGCCGGCCGGCCCGGCGGTGCTCACCGCGATCCCGGCGAGACCCACTAGCAGGCCGGTCGCGCGGAGCAGGCGGGACTGAGTGTTCCTGCTTCTGGTCATGGCCCATACCATATCGGGCATTTCGCCGTTAATCTTTACAAAACGCCGGTCAGGTGCCGGTGTTCCCCGGTTCATCCGCCGCACCCAGGTCGAAACCGCGCTTCGCCAGCTTCGTCTCCAGCACATGACACACGTGCTCGACCACCGCGAACCGCGCATACGGCTTGTCGTCACCCGGAATGACCCGCCAGCGCGCCCGCGGCCGGTCGGTACGGTCGATCATCTCCTCGGCCGCCGACATGTACTCAGCCCGCTTCTCCCGGTTCCGCCAGTCCTCACCGGTCAGCTTCCACGACCGCAGCGGATCGTCGCGCCGGCTCTCGAACCGGCGCAGCTGCTCCTCGTTCGACACGTGCATCCAGAACTTGATCAGGATCATGCCCTCGGCGGTCAGCGTCCGCTCGAACTCCACGATCTCGTCGTACGCCCGCTTCCACTGCTCACCGGTCGCGAAACCCTCGACCCGCTCCACCAGCACCCGCCCGTACCAGGACCGGTCCAGCACGGCCATCCCGCCCTTGCCGGGCAGCACGGTCCAGAACCGCTGCAGGAAATGGTGCCGCTTCTCGTCGTAGGTGGGCGCGGCGAACTGCGCCACCCGCACATGCCGCGGGTCCAGCGGCGACACCAGCCGCTTGATCGCCCCGCCCTTCCCGGACGCGTCCCAGCCCTCGAACAGCACACACAACGGCGGACCGATCTTCTTAGGGCCGATCTGCCCGCCCACGAGCAGCCGCAACCGCAGCAGCCGCTCCTGCGCCGCCGCCAGCCGCGCCTCGGCCTTCTTCTTCGAGATCTCGATCGGGGGATTCGCGCTACCAAGGTGACCCATGCACCCAGCATCGCCTGCCGGCGCACGGTACGGGAGAATCCGTTATGTGACTCTCGTAGACGACCTGCTGTGGCGTGGACTGATCCAGGACTCGACCGACCCCGAGGAGCTCCGCAAGAAGCTCGACGGCGGCTCGCTCACGTTCTATGTGGGTTTCGACCCCACCGCCGCCTCCCTGCACGTCGGTCACCTCATGCAGGTCTGCACCGCCCGCCGTCTCCAGCTCGCCGGCCACCGTCCGCTGCTGCTCGTCGGTGGCGCCACCGGCCAGATCGGCGACCCGCGCGAGTCCAGCGAGCGCAGCCTCAACCCGCCCGAGGTGGTGGAGAGCTGGGTCCAGCACATCCGCACCCAACTGTCGCCGTTCGTGACGTACGACGGGGACAACGCCGCCACCCTGGTCAACAACCTGGACTGGACCGGCCCCACCTCGGTGATCGACTTCCTGCGCGACGTCGGCAAGCATTTCCCGGTCAACAAGATGCTGGCCCGCGACGTCGTGCGGAACCGCCTGGAGAGCGGCATCAGCTTCACCGAGTTCAGTTACCAGCTGCTCCAGTCCAACGACTTCTACCAGTTGCACGTCCAGCACGGCTGCGCGCTCCAGTTCGGCGGCTCCGACCAGTGGGGCAACATCACCGCCGGAGTCGACTTCGTCCGCCGCCGCGGCGCCGGCCCGGTGCACGCCTTCGTCACCCCGCTGGTCCTCAAGGCGGACGGCACCAAGTTCGGCAAGACCGAGGGCGGCGCCGTCTGGCTCGACCCCACCATGACCTCGCCGTACTCCTTCTACCAGTTCTGGATCAACAGCGACGACCGCGACGTCAACCAGTACCTGCGCTACTTCAGCTTCAAACCCCGCGAGGAGCTGGAGGAGCTGGAGAAGGCGACCGCCGAGCGGCCCCAGGCCCGGCTCGCGCAGCGAGCCCTCGCCGAGGAGCTCACCGCTCTGGTGCACGGCCCCGAGGAGGCACGCCAGGCGGTCGCGGCCAGCCAGGCTCTCTTCGGCCGGGGATCCCTGGACGAACTCTCCGCGGACACGTTGCGCGCCGCCCTGGCCGAGGCCGGACTTCATTCGGTACGCGGTGAGCTCCCGCCTGTGGGAGTTCTGCTCAAGGAGGCCGGCCTGGTGGCTTCGGCCAACGAGGCCCGCCGCACCATCGCCGAGGGCGGCGCCTACCTCAACAACGAGCGGATCACCGACGGCGAGGCAGTGATCCCGGAGTCGGCCCTGCTGCACGGCCGGTTCCTGGTGCTCCGTCGCGGCAAGCGCACCTTTGCCGGCGTCGAGTTGCTGCCCTGACCCGCACGTTCCAGAGCCCCGGGTCTCTCCTTCGGCCGGCTCTCAGGGCGCTCGCAACGAGTGCCCTGAGAGCCGGCCGAAGTGGGGGCGGACAGCCCGCTTCCTGGGTGTGACCGCCGTCGCCCGACCCCGATTTGGAGTTGCGTGGGGCGGCGAGTAATGTTGTCCGAGCCGCCAGGGAGACGGGCGAGCGAGCGGGACCCGGTTCAGGGGCCCGGAGCGGCCGTCCTGGGGGATCCTCAATCA
>NZ_JBFAMR010000110.1:0-18308 GCF_040656595.1 Actinoplanes sp. NPDC049802 | reverse complement strand
GGTGCGTACGCCGGAGGACGCCCTCTACGCCGACGAACTGCGCCGCCGCGGTCGTGAGGACGCCGGGCTGGACGTGCGGTTCGTCTACACCCGCAAGGCGCCGGACGACTGGCCGCATCCGCCGAAACGGATCGACGTGGCGACGGTGAACACGTACGGCTGGCCGCCCGACTTCCAGCCGGACTGCTTCGTCTGCGGCCCGAACACCTTCGTCGAGACGGTCGCCGACATGCTGGTCGCTCTCGGCCACGACCCGAAACGAGTCCGTACCGAGCGTTTCGGCGGCGCCTGACACCGACGTCGTACATCAGTCGCCCGCCCGGGGCACGGGCTGCGGGCGGGGACGGTCGCCGACGTCAGGCGGCGTTGTGGATGGCCGCGTCGAGAGCAGCGTGCGCGTCGGCGAGGCGAATGGTGACGACGGGGCTGTTCTCCAGAGCGCGGAGGCCACGGTCGACCAGGTCACGGATGACATCGCTGGGTGTGGTGCCGCGTCGTTCCGCCTCGGCGGCAATGCGCTCGAGAAGCTCGGGAGGAAACCGAGTGGTGAGTGCGACCTTGACCGTATCGGGACGGTCGGCGGGCTGGAACAGTTGCGCTGATTCGACGGTGATCGGCTCATTGAACGCGTGGGCTGCGTCTGCCCGCTGCTTAGCTGCTTCGCTCATGGCTGTGTTCCTTCGATCGCCTTGCGTTCCGGTCCGTCCAAGGTGCGCGCGGCCCGGACGGTGAACATCTCGTCGCGGTAGTCGTCTTCGACCAAGTGAACCGCCAGCCAGACACCGGATCGCCCGAACCCGACCAGCATCAGGTCTTGCGGTCCGAAGCCATCGTCGCAGCCTCGGCCCGTCTCCGTGTAGCACGTCCAGCAGATCGAGAACGCTGACACCGATCTCGACGAGCTGATCGTAGATGTATTCGGGAACGATGATCTCGCGATCCGGCACGGGTCCAGCGTACACGAACGTCATACGCGGAGGCGGTCTCCGATGTTTCGCTGTGGACTCGCGTGCGGCAGCCGAGATCCACACGCTCAGGTCAGTTCGAGGAGCAGGGCCTGTTCGGGGGTGAGGAGAGGGGCGGGCAGCCCCACCTCGGCCAGGACCCGGCCGGGCAGGGTCGCCGAGCCGGCGGCCAGCCAGGGCGGTGGGGCGTCCTGCAGTGTCCGGGGTGGCACGCCGACCGGGCGGACCGTGTAGAGCCGGTCCGGGTCGAGGCCGGGCAACCGGATCGGCGGTGGCAGCGCGGACCGCGGGGAGCCGAGTGCGACCAGGGCGAACACGGCGTGGGTGCGGTCCTGGGCGACCACGCCGTGCAGCAGGTGCGCCGGGTCGGGTGAGTCGGCGCGGACCACCCGGCCGGAGTGCAGCAGCGGGCGCAGGCGCTTGTGTTCGGCGATCCAGGCGGTGATCTGTTCCCGTTCGGTGACGTCGGCGGTGTTCAGGTTCCACTCGATGCCGGCGCTGCCGAACAGGGCGGTGGCCAGGCGCAGTCCGAGCGCGGAGGTGCGGCCGGTGACGTGGGCGGTGGCCGCGCCCAGGTGGCCGCCCAGAAACTCCGGCGGGATCAGGACGCCGGTCCAGCGCTGGATCGACTGCCGGTCCAGCGGGTCGTTGGTGTCGGAGGTCCAGAACCGGTCGACCAGCGGGAGGATGCCCAGGTCGATGCGGGCCCCGCCGGAGGCGCAGCTCTCGATCTCCACGTGCGGGAACCGGGTGCGCAACATGGCGAGCAGCCGGTAGAGGGCACGTGTCTGCGCGGCCGCGGAAGGGGTCAGCAGGTCCCGGTTGTGGTCCCACTTGAGGAACGCGATCGGGTACTCGGTGAGCAGCGCGCTCAGGCGCTCCAGCAGGTGGTCGTGGGCCTTGGTGAGGTCGAGGACGCGCTGCCGGCGCCAGGTGGGGCCGGTGCCGCCGTCGAGAATCCAGTCCGGGTGGGCGGCGGCCAGGGCCGACTCGGGGCTGATCATCTCGGGTTCGACCCAGAGGCCGAAATCCATGCCGGCGCCGTGCACCCGCTCGATCAGCGGGTGCAGGCCCTTCGGCCAGACGTCGGCGTCGACGGTCCAGTCGCCGAGGGCGCGCTTGTCGTCGCGGCGGCCGGTGAACCAGCCGTCGTCCAGCACGAACCGTTCCACCCCGACCTCGGCGGCGGCGTCGACCAGGTCGCTCAGCACGCCGAGGTCGTGGTCGAAGTAGACGGCCTCCCACGTGTTCAGGACGACCGGGCGGGGCTTGCGCAGCGGGTTCCCGCCACGGATCCACGGGTGCAGGCGGTCGGACAGGCCGTCGATGCCGGTGTCGGAGAAGACGGCGACCAGCCACGGCGTCTCGTAGGAGCCACCGGGGGCCAACCGGATCTCGCCGGGAGAGAGCAGCTCGCCGGCGCCCAGGACGCCGTAGCCGAGGGGCGACCGCTCGGCCCAGATCCGCTTGTCGCCGCTCCACGCCAGGTGGACGGCCCACACCCGGCCGTGCCGGAAGCCGAACCCGGGGACTCCCGCCATCATCAGGAACGCGTCGTCGTGGCCGGGGCGGCCGTGCCGGCTCTCCCGGCTCCACACGCCGTGGCGCAGCGGGGCGCGCTGCGGCTGCCGTTCGTGGGACCAGAGGCCGGTGAAGTCGAGCAGCTCGGACGCCTCGTCCGGGATCGGGAGCAGCGCGTCGAGGCCGGGAACGATCAGCTCGTCGTCGCCACGGTTGGTGAGGCGGTGCCGCAGCCGCAGGACTCCCTCCGCGGACAATTCCAGCTGTGTCGACACCTCTTGCGCGGAATCGGGGCTCGTCGAGCGTACGAAAATCGTTTGATCTTGAAGTTGGGCCTCGGCTGTCCGGAAGCCGGCGCCGGCCCACGCGGGGCGACCGGTCCATCCCTCGGAGATCGACGGCAGGAGCGACAACCGCAGGGGTACGTCGATCGAGCTCGGTGGCACCGCGGGCACGAGAGTGTCCTCGGTGCAGGTGAAGTCCCCCAGGTCCGGGCCCCAGTGGAGGATGTGCGCGGCGGTGCCGCGGGTGTCGAGCACGAGGCTGACACCCGCGGCGCGCAGGTGGAACACGGTCACTCGGCGACCGGGATGGACTGGGACTTGAGGGTTTCGACGGTCTTCGCCTGCGCGGTCTTGAGCGCGTCGTTGAGCGTGCCCGTGCCGGAGACGACGGCCTTGAAACCGTCCGAGGCGGAGGCGTAGGTGTCGGTCATCGTCGGTCCCCAGACGAAGTCGGCGGCGACCTGGGTGGAGGCGGTCGCGAAGACATCGTAGATCTTCTGGCCGCCGTAGAACTCGACTCCCTGGGAGAGAGCCGGGAGTTTGGCGCCGTCCTTGGTCGCCGGGTAGAGCTGTGCCGCCTTGTTCAGCGCGGTGAGCGCCTCCTCGGAGGTGTTCAGCCAGAGAGCGAACTTCGCGGCCTCGTACGGGTGCTTGGAGTTCTTGAAGACCGCGGTGGAGGAGCCGCCCCAGTTACCGGCGACCGTGCCGCCGGAGGTCCACTGCGGCATCGGGGCGACCGCCCACTTGCCCTTGGTGTCCGGCGCGCCCGACATGATCGAGTTGGCGCCCCACACCGCGGAGACCCAGGTCCAGGCGTTGCCCTTGTTGTAGGCGTTGTCCCACTCGGTGGTCCACGGCGGGACGCTGGAGACGAGCTTCTTGCTGATCAGGTTCTGCCAGTAGTCGGCGACCTTGGTGGTGCCCTCGTCCTGGAAGTTGACGGTCCACTTGCTGCCGTCGTTGGCGAACCAGCGGCCGCCCGCCTGCCAGGCGAGACCGGCGAACTGGTTGATGTCGCTCTGCGAGAAGTTGGTGATGTAGCCGCCGGCGGCCTTCACCTTCTCGGCGGCGGCGGCGTACTCGTCCCAGGTCGTGGGGATCGGGATGCCGTTCTTCTCGAACAGGTCCTTGCGGTAGAACATCGCCATGGGGCCGGCGTCCTGCGGGATGCCGTAGACCGAGTTCTGCTCACCGAAGGTGACCTGTCCCCAGGTCCAGTCGACGAACTTGTCCTTGGCGGCGGTCACCTCGGAGCAGTCGGCCAGGTTCGCCAGGCCGTCCTGGACGCGGAAGCTGGGCAGCGCGTCGTACTCGATGTGGCCCAGGTCGGGGGTGTTGCCGGCCTTGATCTGGTTGAAGAAGTTGGCGTAGGTGCCGCCGTTGCCGTTCGGGCCGGTCTGCACCTTGACCTGGATGTTCGGGTTCTTGTCGTTCCAGAGCTTCACCACGTCGTCGATCCCGGGGATCCAGGTGGTGTAGGTCAGCGTGACGTTGCCCTCCGACGGGGCGCACTTCGCCGCCTCCGTCGTGGTCGCCTCGTCGCCTCCGGACGAACAAGCGCCGAGCGCGAGCGCTGAAACCAGCACGACGCTGAGTGACCTCATACGCATGGTGTTCCTCATTTCTCAACAGGAGGGATTACTTGATGGCGCCGGAGCCGAGGCCGTTGCGCCAGAAGCGCTGCAGGAGCAGGAACGCGACCACCAGCGGGACGATCGAGACGAGAGCGCCGGTGAGCACGAGCATCCGCAGCTCAGGGATCTGGTTCACCTGGGTGTTCCAGGAGTAGAGGCCGAGCGTGACCGGGAACAGCTTCTCCTCGCCGAGCATGATCAGCGGGAGCAGGAAGTTGTTCCAGACGGCCACGAAGTGGAACAGGAAGATCGTCACCAGGGCCGGGAACATCAGCTTGCCGGAGATGGTGAAGAAGGTGCGGATCTCGCCGGAGCCGTCCAGGCGGGACGCTTCGAGAAGCTCGTCCGGGACGCTCGCGGTGGCGTAGATCCGGGCCAGGTAGACGCCGAACGGGTTGACCAGGCTGGGCAGGAAGACCGACCAGAAGGTGTTCGTCGCCTCGAACTGGCTGAAGATCAGGAACAGCGGCAGGGCGAGGGCGGTGGCCGGCACCAGGACCCCGCTGAGCACGATGTTGAAGATCGCCTCGCGGCCCCGGAAGCGGTACTTGGCCAGGGCGTAGCCACACATCGCGGCCAGGATCGTGCCGAACAGGGCGGCGCCGCCGGTGTAGAGGACGCTGTTCAGCATCCAGCGCAGGAAAACCCCGTCACGGTACGCGAACAGCTCCCCGAGGTTGTCCACCAGTGCGAAGTCGGCGAACCAGAGCGGATCGGTGTTGTTGAACTGGTCGCGTGTCTTGGAGGCCGCGACCACCAGCCACCAGATGGGGACCAGGAAGTACAGCGTCGCCGCCCCCATGACGGCCATCGGCGCCAGGCGCTTCACTTGTCCCCTCCTCGCTGGGTGACCTTCAGGAACGCGAAGGACAGGACGCACGTGGCGAGCGCCAGGACCACGGAGAACGCCGCGGCCAGATTGAAGTTCGGGATGGCCGAGGTGGAGTACACCGTCAGGTTCGGCGTGTACGTGCTGGTCACCGCGGAGCTGAAGGTGCGGAACACGGCCGGTTCGGCGAGCAGTTGCAGGGTGCCGATGATCGAGAAGACGGTGGTCAGCACGATCGCCGGCATGACCAGCGGAATCTTGATGGACCAGGCGGTACGGACCGCGCCGGCGCCGTCGATGCGGGCCGCCTCGTACACCTCCTGCGGGATCGCCAGCAGCGAGGAGTAGATGATCAGCATGTTGTAGCCGACGTACACCCAGGTCACCACGTTCGCCATGGACCAGAGCACCAGGTCGGCGCTGAGCAGGTCGGCGGCGCTGGTCATCGTGGCGAACGGGGACAGGTTCGGGGAGTAGAGGAAGCCCCACATGATCGCGGCGACCACACCGGGCACCGCGTACGGGACGAAGAACGCCAGCCGGAAGAACCGCCGTCCCTTGACCAGCCCCGAGTCCAGCAGCAGCGCCAGGAACAGGGCCAGGCCGAGCATCACCGGAACCTGCACGATGCCGAACAGCAGCACCCGGCCGATCGACTCCCAGAACGGGCCGTCGGAGAAGACCCGCTGATACTGGGCCAGGCCGCCGAACACCTCGGTGGCCGGGCCGAACGTTCCGGTGCGCTGGACCTTGTACAGCGACTGTTTGATCGCGTACAGGATCGGGGCCAGGTAGAACGCCGTGAACAGCACGCCGAACGGGACGATGAAGAACAGCAGTGCCTTCTTCGGCGCTCTCACGGTGCCTCCTCCCGGACGACCGCCACCCCGCCGCCCTCGACGCGGAGCAGCCCGTCGACCGCCTGACCGGTGATCAGGTCGTGGCCGGTGGCGGGACATTCGACGGGATCGGTCCCGTGATTGATGACGAAGAGGTAGCCGCGGCCGTCGCCGGTGCGCCGGACGATCTCGGCCTGGCCGGTCTGCCGGGCCCCCGTTATCGTCCGCAGCAGATCAGACAGATCCGTTTTGGTGGCTACATACCAGGCCAGCCCGTCGCCGTACTGATTGCGGGTGATCGCCGGAATCCCGGGCATCGGACCGTCGAGATACTCGGCCTCGACCGTCGCCGTGGTGACCCGCAGTCGCTCGGTCCAGAGAGTGCCGGTTCCGCCGTTGCTCAACGATACGGACATTCCAGGCAACAAGGGTGCGAACTCCTCCGCCACCACCCCGAGCAGATCCCGGAACGCGCCCGGATAGCCGCCCAGCCGGATCCGGTCCCGCTCGTCCACGATCCCGCTGAAGAAGGTGACCACCACGCGCCCGCCGCCGGCCACGTAGTCGGCGATGGCCTGCGCGTCGGTGTCCGACACCATGTAGAGGCACGGGACGACGACGAGCCGGTAGCGGCTCAGGTCGGCGCCGGGGGCGATCACGTCGGTGGTCGCGCCCAGCTCGCGCAGCGCCCGGTGTGCGGCGTGCACCTGGTCGAGGTAGGTCACCGCCTGCGACGGCCGCGCCTCCCCCTCGGCCGACCACCACGAGTCCCAGCTGAACAGCAGAGCCGTGTCGGCCTCGACCTCGGTGCCGGCCACCTCACCGATCCGGTCCAGGATCCCGGACAGCCGCAGCACCTCACGCCAGGCGAGCGTGTCGGTGCCGGCATGCGGCAGCAGCGCCGAGTGGAACTTCTCGGCGCCCTGGGCCGACGCCCGCCACTGGAAGAAGCAGACCGAGTCGGCGCCGCGGGCCACGTGGGTCAGCGAGTTGCGGATCATCTCACCGGGCGCCTTGGTGAGGTTGTGCGGCTGCCAGTTGACCGCGCCGGCCGCCTGCTCCATCAGCATCCACGGACGGCCGCCGGCCAGGCCCCGGGTCAGGTCGGCGGCGAAGGACAGTTCCGCCACCGGGTCGCCGAGACGGTGGTCCAGGTAGTGGTCGTTGGCGATCACGTCCATCTCCGGCGCCCAGGACCAGTAGTCCAGGTTGCGGATGTGGGCGGTGACCATGAAGTTCGTGGTGACCGGCGCCTCGGAGTGCTCCCGCAGGACGGCGGCCTCGGCCCGGTAGTGGCCGAGCAGCTCGTCGGAGCTGAACCGGTGGAAGTCGACGATCTGGGCCGGGTTGCGCAGCGACAGCGCGAGCCGGGGCGGCTGGATCTCCGACCAGTCGCCGTACCGCTGGCTCCAGAAGGAGGTACCCCAGGCCGCGTTCAGCGTCTCGATCTTGCGGTAACGGCCACGCAGCCAGTTCCGGAACGCCTCGGCGCTGGTCTCGCAGTAGCAGAGCGCGTTGTGGCAGCCCAGCTCGTTGGAGACGTGCCACAGGGCCAGGGCGGGGTGATCGCCGTACCGGCGGGCGACCCGGCCGACCAGGTCGAGCGCCCGCTCCCGGAAGACCGGGGAGCTGGGGCACCAGGCCTGCCGGCCGCCCGGGAACCGGGTCGTGCCGTCCGCCGCGACCGGCAGCACCTCGGGGTGCAGGGTGGTCAGCCAGGGCGGCGGGGACGAGGTGCCGGTGCCGAGGTTGAGCTTGATGCCGCCCGCGTGCAGCAGTTCGACGACCTCGTCCAGGTCGTCGAACCGGTACTCCCCCGGGCTCGGCTCGAGGTTGGACCAGCCGAAGATGTTGACGGCCACCAGGTCCACCCCGGCCTGCCGCATGAGCGCGACGTCCTCGCGCCAGACGTCCGGCGACCACTGCTCCGGGTTGTAGTCGCAGCCCAGGCTGACGCCCGGAACCGGCATGCGTACGTGTTTCATGGCACTCCTGGTCAACGGATGTGTGCACGTGCACACATTTCCGCGAACCCAAATGGCGGTTACGGATGTGTGAACGTGCACACAGTAGGACTGGCCTGGGAAGAGGTCAATAGCGAGCGGGCTACTGTTGATCGCATGTCCCGGCCCCAACCTGACAAGCGCCAGCCGCAGAGACGTGCCACGGTGCACGACATCGCGGCCGCGGCCGGCGTTTCCCGGGGCACCGTGAGCCGCGTTCTGAACGGCGGCTACGTCTCCGCCGAGGCACGTGCCGCCATCGAGGCGGCGATCACCGAAGTGGGCTACGTTCCGAACAACGCGGCGCGGGCGCTGAAGATGCGCAGGTCGCAGGCGGTCGCGTTCGTCGCGCTGGAGCCGCACTCGCTCTTCCTCGACGACCCCAACATCGGCTCGATCATGCTGGGGGCCAACGCCGCGCTGTCGCTCGCCGACCACCAGATGGTCAGCCTGGTCGTCGAGTCGTCCCGGGACACCGAGCGGGTCGCCCGCTATCTGAGCGGCGGCTTCGTCGACGGGGCCATCGTCGTGTCGGCCCGCACCCGGGACCCGATCATCAAGGTGATCAGCGATCTGTCCCTGCCGGCCGCGTTCGTCGGTCACCCGCCCGAGCTCGACCGGCGCATCCCGTTCGTCGGAATAGACAACGTCGGCTCAGCCCGCGCCATCACCGAACACCTGCTCACCGGCGGCCGGCGCCGGGTCGGCATGATCGCCGCCGCGCTCGACCGGGACTCCGGCATCGACCGGCTGTCCGGCTTCCGCGCCGCGCTCGGCCCGCTGTTCGACGAGGAGCTGGTCGCCGACGTCCCGCACTACGACTACGGGTCCGGCGTCAAAGGCATGCGCGCGCTTCTCGAACGCGACCCCCGCGTGGACGGCGTCTTCGCCGCCTCCGACGCGCTGGCCGCCGGCGCCCTGGAGGCGCTGCGCGAGGCCGGTCGCAGCGTGCCAGGCGACGTCGGGGTGGTGGGCTTCGACGACAGCACGTGGGCGGTCCGGTGCCAGCCGCAGCTCACCACGGTTCATCAGCCGGCCAAGGAGATCGGCTCCTGTGCGGCTCAGCTCGTGCTGCGCCAGCTCCGGGGGGAACACCCGGATTCCGGTGGCCAGCTGCTGCCCACCCCGCTGGTGCTGCGCGACTCCGCCTGACGGGGTGTGTTGAGTTCGGGTGCGATGCGCGCCCGAACTCAACACGCGGAGTTGCGCTAGCCCCACCGTGTCGAAAACGGGTGCGATGCGCGCCCGAACCCAACACACCAACCGCGCGGCCACCCAGAACCCAGCGTGTTGAGTTCGGGTGCGCATCGCACCCGAACTCGACACGCGGGTTGTCAGCTGCGCAGGCCCCGCCAGCGCTGGGCGAGGCTCGGGGGTGGCGGTGGCGGTGGCGGGCGGCGGACCGCGGGCGGGACGGAGCGGCCGATCGGGCGGTCGTAGTCGGCGGCCGCGATGGCGTCGACGACCTGGTCGTCGGTGAAGTCCTCGGAGCCGGGGATGGAGTCGACGAAGCCGACCAGGACACCGTCCCGCATCACCTGGGCTTTGAGGGCGGCCGAGCCGTCGTCGCCCCACAGTGCCTCGCGGCCGTCGGGTATCACGATGCGGACGGCGTAGCCGGAGCGACCGGCGCTCGGGAGTTTCAGATGGGCGAAAACGTCGCGCTCTCGCAGGCGAGTGACGACACGGCGGGCCCGGCTCTCCTCCATGATCAAACGCTAGCTCGCGTGCCTGAAAAGTCGCTGTGGATCCGCTTGACACGCTCCGGGGCGCACACGAAACATGACCTTGCGCGATAACCCCAGGTCACATCGATGGATGTTACTACTTCTTAACAGGAATTTCACCGGATTCCTTTTCTCGGAAGGCGGGCTTACCGTGCGGTAACCGAAGCGCTTCGGTCCCCGGATCCCCACGTGGAGCATCGGAGGCCATCGATGAGTAGGGCTACCGTCCTCGCCTGCCTCGCCACCTCGTCCGTCCTGAGCCTCGCCATCGCCGCACCCGCCCAGGCGGCGAGCATCGACTACGTCGCCCTGGGCGATTCCTACTCCTCCGGCGTCGGCGCGCCCGGCCAGTCCGGCACCTGCCTGCGCAGCAACAACAGCTACGCGCCGAAATGGGCCGCGGCCAACAGCCCGGCGTCCTTCCAGTTCCTGGCGTGCGGCGGCGCCACCACCGACGACGTCGTCCGCACCCAGGCGCCGGCCATCAAGGCGGGCGCCGACCTGGTCAGCATCACCATCGGCGGCAACGACGCCGGGTTCGCGCCGACCATCGTCACCTGCCTGACCTCGAGCGACTCGGCCTGCGCGGCCAAGGTGAACGAGGGCAAGGCGTACGTCGCGAACACCCTGCCGGGCAAACTGGACGCGGCGTACGCGGCGATCCGGGCCAAGGCGCCGGACGCCCGGGTGGTGGTCCTCTCCTACCCGCTGATCTTCGACACCTCGTCGGTGATCTGCGAGATGAGCACGGCCAAACGGCGGTCGATCAACGACGGCGCCCGCGTCCTCGACGACATGATCAAACAGCGCGCCGAGGCGGCCGGGTTCGTCTACTCCGAGGTGCGCGACGAGTTCACCGGGCACGGCGTGTGTTCGTCGCGCCGGTGGATCAACGGGTTGACGATCGTCCCGCCGCAGAACTCGTACCACCCCAACACCAGCGGCTACACCAGCGGATACCTGCCGGCCTTCGCTGAGGCGGCCGGCTGACGCTACTGAACGGCACCGTGGGCGGACCGGCGCCGGCCGCCCACGGCCGCCATCGTGTTCGTCATGGCCCGCCTGAACACGCTGATCTTCCTAGCCGTCGTCGCCCTCAGCGTGGTGGCGCTGATCGACTGCCTGGTCACCGACCGGTCGCGCCTCCAGTCGTTCCCGCGTTCCGCCTGGGTGGTGCTCATCCTGCTCTGCCCGGTCCTCGGGGCCATCGCCTGGTTCCGCTCCGGGCGGGTCACCCCCGGCGTTCCGGTCCAGGCCGTCGCGACGCCCATCGGCCCGGAGGACGACCCCGATTTCGTACGCCGGATGGCCGAGTCGCTGCGCGACCGTTGACCGTCACCAGGTGAAGGTGTGCCCCTTGGTGGTGTTCACCAGAGCCCGGCCGTCGCGGACGTACCGCACCGACATGACCACCGTGTAGCTGCGCCCCCGGCGTGGGCTGGCGGTCGCCGGCCCGCACTCGTGGGTGAAGCTGCGCCGGGTGAAGTTCAGCCCGTCACAGGTGGCCGGCCCGGCCACGGTCCGTCCGGTGGCGGCGTCCCGCAAGCTCACCTCGATCCGGGCACTGCCGCCGGCCGGGGCGGTCAGCGTCCCCCGGAAGCGGACGTCCCGGCCGGTCGAATGGCACGGGCGCGGGCCCACGGCGGTCCGGCTCGGCAGATCGAACACCAGGCCCTGCGCGCACTGCCACGGACCGCGGGGCTTCGCCTCCGGCAGCGGCGCCCGGGTGGGCCTGGCCGGGGTCGCGCGCGTCGCGCGTACCGCCGCGGGGTCGGGCCGGGACGCGGGAAGCGCGACGCCCCTCGCGGTCCGGCGCTGCTTGCCGGATCGGGTCGCCGGAGGGCGGGAGGCGACGGCGCGCGGCGAGACGCTCAGGATGGGTGACGGAACGCTCGGGGCGACGATCACGGTGGGCGCCGCCTCCGGCCGTTCGTCGTCCTGCCGGCCCAGATGCCACGCCGTGGTGGCGATCGCCGAGACGAGCATCGCCCCAGCCGTGAGTGCCGCGATCGCCGACGGCCGGGACCAGCGGTTGGCCGGCACGTCGTTGCGGGGACGCCGGCGAGGGGCGGGCACCGGCGGCTTGCGCGGGCCGGCCTCCTCCGAACGCGCCTCGGCCGGCGCTTCCGGAGCGGGCGGCGGCAGCGCGGGCGCCGACCGCAGGCTGGTGGCCAGCGCGGTCAGGTCGGTGACGAGTTCGGCGGCGCTCGGGCGCAGACGCGGCTTGCCGGAGAGGCAGGCGGTCACGGTCCGCCAGAGCGGATCGGGGATGCCGTCGCGGCGCTCCGGCTTCCCCTCCGCGTGCAGGCGCATCAGTTCCGGGATCGAGTCCGACCGGTACGGCGGATGCCCGCTGACCAGCTCGTAGAGCAGGACGCCGAGGGCGTACACGTCGGTGGCCGCGCTCGGCGTGGTGCCGTGGAAGGCCTCCGGCGCCATGTAGTGCGGGGTGCCGACCACCGCGTTCGGCGTCGTCATGCTGGGCAGCGTGAGGATCCGGGCGATGCCGAAATCGGTGAGCCGGGTCTGGCCGTCGCCGTCCAGCAGCACGTTGTCCGGTTTCAGGTCGCGGTGGATGATGCCCAGTTCGTGCGCCTCGGCGAGGGCGGCGGCGATCTGCGCGGCGAGACGGGCCGCCTCGGCGGGCGGCACCGTCCCGTCACGGTGCAGGTGGTCGCGCAGATTGCCGCCGTCCACCAGGTCCATCACCAGCGCCAGCGTCTCGCCGACGCTGAACAGGTCGCGGACCCGGACCACGTTGGGATGCCGGAGCATCAACAGGATGGTCCGCTCCTGAACGAACCTGGTGACCAGCCGCGGCTGCCGGAGCAGGCTCTCGTGCAGCAGCTTGACGGCCACCGGTTCGCCGGTGGGGTGGTGCTCTCCCCGCCAGACGGTGCCGGTCGCGCCTTGCCCGATCGGGCGTTTCAGGCGGTACGAGTTCCCGACGAGTTGGTCCTCAGCCACCCCGGAATACTGCGCTTTGACCGAAATTTCGGCAAGTTGGGGTCATTTTCCTGACACAGGAGGCTGAGGGCCGCAGAGAGATCGAATCGCGCCCAGCAGCGTCGACCGGGTGAACGGCTTCTCCAGCAGCATGCTGTTGTCGTCCAGATGCAACTGCGGGCCCAGCGACGCCGCCGTGTACCCAGACATGTACAGCACCGGCAGGTCCGGCTGATGCGTCCGCAACGCCCCGGCCAGCTCCGGACCCGTCATCGTCGGCATCACCACATCGGTGATCAGCAGATCCGGCCGCGTGCCGGAAGCCACCTGCGTCACCGCCATCAGCGCGTCGGTCGCCACCGCGATCTCGTAGCCGGCCGGCTCGATCAGCCGCCGCACCAACTGCGCCACATCCGGCTGGTCCTCGACGATCAGCACCCGGCCGATCACATTGGTCCGCTGCTGCCGCTCCCCCGACGTACCCGGCTTCTGCTCGGCCGCCGGCAGATAGATGTGCACCGTCGTGCCGATCCGCGGCTGCGACTCCAGCTCGATGAACCCGCCCAGGTTGTGCACGATCCCGGCGGTGGTCGCCAGACCCAGACCGGCCGCGGTCGGACGGGTGGTGAAGAACGGCTCCAGCGCCCGGCGGCGAACCTCCTCGTTCATGCCGGCGCCCGTGTCGGTGACCACCAGGTGCACCAGCTTGCCCGCCGGCGCGCCCTCGGCCAGCTGCCCGGGCTCGATCACCTCGTTGGTGGCGGTCACCCGCACCATGCCGCCGTGCAGCATCGCGTCCCGGGCGTTCGCCGCCAGATTCACCAGCGCCTGCTCCAGTGGACCCCGCTCGGCGCGGATCGGCCACACGTCCGGGCCGAACGCCAGATCCAGGCCGATGCGCTCGCCGAGCGTACGGCTGAACAGCGCCTGCACGTCGGTGAGCAGATCCGGCACCGGGATCACCTCGGGCCGGTTGCCCTCGCTGCGGCCGAACGCCAGCAACTGGTGGGTGAGCGTACGCCCGGTCCCGACCGCGTCCAGGATGTCCTTGGCCAGCTGATGATGCGGGGACTCCTCCTCCGAGCTGTTCAGGATCATGTCCGCCGAACCGGCCACCACGGTCATCAGATTGTTGAAATCGTGCGACAGGCCGCCGATCAACTGGCCCAGGCTGTCCAGCCGGCGCAGATGGTCCAACTGCCGCTTCAGGCCCCGCGCGTCGATGTGATCCGTCGTGTCGGTGATCATGCACAGGACGCCGGAGAACTCGTGATTCTCGTCCTGGACCGGCATCATGCTGATCCGTACGCTGCGCCGCGAACCGTCCGCCCGCATCAGCCGGGTGGCGCCGACCGTGGAACGGCCGGTCCGGCACTCGTTGATCCGGCGATCCAGCTCCTTCTGGCCGACATTGTCCAGAAAGCCCCGCAGCGACACCCCCATCAGCTCAGCCCGCGGCATGCCGAGAACCACACCGATCGGCTCGTTCGCGTACGTCGCCACCCCGTTCGGGTCGAGTTGCAGCACACCCTCCGGAATCGTCTCCAGCACCCGGCGGTACCGCTCCTCGGACTGCCGCAGCCGCTCCTGGGCGCGGGAGCTGCTCACCGCCAGCGACAGCTCGCCGGCGATGTCACGGGCCAGCTCCACCTCCGGAGTGGAGTAGAAGGCCTCCGGGGAATGCCTGGTCAGGATCAGATAGCCGGCGTACGTGTTGTCCACGATCACCGGGCTCAGCACCGCCGCCGTGACCGACAACTCGGGCGTGGCCAGCGCCGCCGCCGACTCACCGGCCAGCACGATCGGACGCCGGCTGGCCGCGAGCGTCGTCGAGTACTCGTCGTCGGGAGTCTGGCCGAACCGGTTCAGCGCCCGGGCCAGCGGGGCCGAGCGTTCATTGTCGAGATGGTGGTACGAGATCTCCTCGTACCGGCCGTCTTCACGGAGCAGCTGCACACCCGCACCGTCACCGATCATGTCGGCGGCGGCGCGGGCTGCCGTGGACTGCACCTCGGCCGGATCAGCCGCCGCACGGCTGAGCGCGAGGGCGAGGTCGGCGAGCGCGTACCGGAGGGGGTAAGCCATGACACCCATGCGGTAATGATTCGCGTTTCGTGAGACCCGTGAGGCCGGTTTGCCAGAATCAGGCGAACAGCGCGCTCACCGACTCGCCGTTGTGTATCCGCCGCATCGCCTCGGCGAGCGCGGGCGCCACCGACAGGATCGTCAGCTTGTCGGTACGGTTCCGCTTCGGGATCGGCACCGTGTTCGTACAGACGATCTCCTCGATCTCCTTCTCCGCCGACAGCCGCTGCACCGCGTCGTTGGTGAACAGGCCGTGCGTACAGGCCACCCGGACGCTGCGCACGTTGCGCTCGCGCAGCCGGGCCAACAGCTCGAACACCGTGCTGCCCTTGGCGATCTCGTCGTCCAGCACGATCACGTCCCGGTCGGCGACCTCGCCGATCACCGAACTGATCACCACCTTGTCGTCGGCGAACCGCTGCTTCGCGCCGGCCGCCACCTCGATCCCCAGCATCCGGGCGAACGCCGCCGCCTCCTTGGCGTTGCCCAGGTCCGGCGAGACCACGACCGAGTTGCTCAGGTCGTAGCCGCGGAAATGGTGAGCCAGCTCACGCAGCGCGTGCAGGTGGTCCACCGGGATGCTGAAGAAGCCGTGCACCTGCGGCGAGTGCAGAGTCATCGCCAGCACCCGGTCGGCGCCCGCGGTGGTCAGCAGATCGGCCACCAGACGTCCCCCGATCGAGATGCGCGGGGCGTCCTTCTTGTCACTGCGGGCGTAGGCGTAGTGCGGCAGCACCACGGTGATCCGGGCCGCCGACGCACCCCGCGCCGCATCCAGCATGAACAGCAACTCGGCCAGGTGCTCCTGGGTCGGCGGCACCAGCGGCTGGATCAGAAAGACGTCCCGCTCCCGGCAGTTGCCCTGGAGCTGCACCTCGATGCAGTCGTTGGCGAAGCGGGAGATCCGGGTGGGCATGAGCGGCACTCCGAGATGCTCACAGATCTCGGCGGCGAGTTCAGGATGGGCAGAACCAGTGAAAACGGCGATGTCACGCACGGGGACACCCTATTCACAGCGGCGGCCGTTGATTAGTTTGGGCGTCATGAACGGACTCGCCGTCGCCTGCCGCCGGGTAGTGCACATCTATCGGGCCGAGGCGGGCGACGTCGTCGCTCTCGCCGGCGTCGATCTCTCCATCGCCCCCGGCGAGACACTGGCCCTGGTCGGCCCGTCCGGCTCCGGAAAGTCCACCCTCATCGCCCTGCTCGCCGGCCTGATGCGCCCGTCCGCCGGGCGCATCAACATCGGCACCTACGACATGGGCAAACTCTCCGACGGAGAGATCTCCCGGCTGCGCGGCACCGAAGTCGGCGTCGTCCTCCAGGGCGCCTCCCGCAACCTGCTGCCCTACGCGTCGCTGCACCGCAACATCCGGCTCGCCCAGCGCCGGGCCGCACACACCCGCGGCATCGAACTCGACGACCCGGACCGCATCCTCGACCTCGTCGGCCTCCCCGGTCAGGGCCGCCGCCGGCTCGCCGAACTCACCCCCGGCGCCCAACAGCGCGCCGCCCTCGCCGTCGGCATCGCCACCGGCCCCGGCCTGCTCCTCGTCGACGAGCCGACCAGCCGCCTCGACACCGCCGGCCGCGACGAGGTCCTCGACGCGCTGGAGACCGTCAACACCGAACGCCAGACCACCATCGTCGTGGTCACCCACGACAACGAGGTCGGCGCCCGTCTCGGCCGTGCCGTCACCATCCGCGACGGCCGCGTCGGCGCCGAGGGCCGCGACGGCCAGGACTTCGCGGTCGTCGCCGGTGACGGCACCGTCCAGCTGCCTCCGGAGGTGCTCGGCTCCTATCCGCCGGGCACGCTCTTCACGGTCCAGCACATCGAGGGCGAGGTCACCCTGGTGCCCTCCGGCCACGAAACCCCGGTCTGAACCCATTTCCGGTACGCGGTGGACCAGTCCCGCCGTGCCGGCGACCCGCTGCCTGGTCCAGCCCCTGCCGCCCGCGCCGGGCTGAGCTGCCCACACACCCTCCAGCCGGCCGTGAGCACCGCCTCACGCCCGCCGAGACGCCGGCAACAGCCCGCCGGAACCCTCCGGCTGGCCGTGAGAGACGCCTCAAGACCCGGTGAAGAGCACCCACCGCCAGCCGGAACCCTCCGGCTGGCCGCGAGAGACGCCTCAAGACCCGGTGAAGAGCACCCACCGCCAGCCGGAACCCTCCGGCTGGCCGCGAGAGACGCCTCAAGACGCTTGAAAGAGCGCTCACGGCCGCCTGGACGAAGACCTCAGCCCGGCGGGCGCGGCACAGGCCGTCGTGGGCAGCGAGATCGCGCCGCACGGACGGGACGATCCCGACCTGGCGGGACGGGGTGACGCGTACCGGAAAAGGAGCCGAAAGCGAAACGCGGACCTGTGCCATCGTCAGGGGCGGGGCCAGGTGACGACGCCGTCGGTGAGGTGGAGTTCGCGGTCGCAAGCGGCGGCGGCCTCCGGGTCGTGGGTGGCGAAGACGACCGCCGCGCCCCGGGCCGCCTCGGCCCGCAGCAGGTCCAGGACCCGTTGACGGTTGGCGGCGTCGAGCTCGCTGGTCACCTCGTCGGCCAGCACGATCTCCCCGCGCAGCGCCAGGCCGCGCGCCACCGCGGTGCGCTGCTGCTGGCCGCCGGAGAGCTCGTCGATCAACTGGTTCGCCTGGCCGGAGAGGCCGATCCCGTCGAGCGTCTCGGCGGTGCGCCGCCGGGCGTCCGCGGGCGAGCCGCCGGTCGCGATCACCGCCACGGAGATGTTCTCCGCCGCGGTGAGGATCGCGGCCAGGCCGTTGTCCTGCGGGATCAGCACCACCCCGAGCGAGACCGCGTGATCCCGCCCGGTCAGCGGCGCGCCGTCCACCGAGATCTTCCCGGACCGCGGCGCGAGCAGCCCTGCCATCGCCCGCAACAGGGTGGTCTTGCCGGCCCCCGAAGTGCCGGTCACCGCGAGCACCTCCCCCGGCCGGACCGTCACGGCGACACCGTTCAGCACCGGCTCCCCTTCGCCATAGGCGAACGCCGCATCCTCGACCCTCAGCGTCCTCATCGCCGTCCTCCCGCTCTCGCCGGTGTCATCAGATTTCTCCCGGCCCATGGTGAGGACGCGGGGACGGGACGGCGGTCCGGCCACCGCCCGGTGAGCGACGCCGCGCATCCGCCGAAGCTCCGCCCGGCCGCGAAGCCCCTCGGCCGTCGCTTGCTGAGCGGCGTGGTGCGGGTCATCGCGGCCTCGCCTGGCGGCGGGGACCCCGATCGTCGCCCGGCCGACGGCGTGGTGGGTGTCATCGAAAGACCTCCGTGGATACCCCCGGCTTTAGCCGTGGGGAGGAATCGGATTGCCTGTGGAGCAGGTCAGGGATGGCCCATTCGCCGTCAGGGTGGATGGGTGTCTGGTCAGACGTTGCGCTGGTTCTCGACATATCTCTTCACGATCTTCGGGGTTGCGCCGCCGATGGTGGCGACGAGGTACGAGTTGGTCCACAGGGTCGG
>NZ_JBFAMR010000109.1:0-19237 GCF_040656595.1 Actinoplanes sp. NPDC049802 | reverse complement strand
CGATCTGGGCATCGACGTCACCCAGCGGATACCGACCGGCGTACACCTCTCCGCCGCCAACGTCCGATACCTGAGCGTCAAGGCGTCACACACCGGCCGATTCGTGCTCGCGGCGTGCTGTCGTGGCCGGGACGGGCCCGCGGCCGCCGGTTCTGTTCGAGATGACGCCGGTGATCCCGGTTCGCCGGCGACAGCGCCGCTTGAGCGCGTTGCCGGGGTGCTGATGCGCGGGCAGTCGCCTCGTGCATTCGCACAGTGGCGTCCGGGCACGCGGCGTACGCACGGGCAGCCGACGATGCATGTCCGTTTGAGCAGAGTTTGAACAAGCCGACTGACCGACAATGCCGTTCCAGGGTGATCCGTAGGTTGCTACTCGCTGGTCACCCCGGCCTTAAAGATCTACATACGTCAATCACTACGGCTGCTTTCGATCATGTTGTGGCTGGTGGCCGAGTCGCACGGTGGGTGCGCCGGTGATCCGTCTCACGGCCCAGGCTCGTACCCAAGGGCAGGCATTCCACGGATGGAGGCGGCATGGCACCCCGGCGGCGTCGGATCGGGCGATCGGGTCCCGGTGTGAAGATGGTCCATACTGGAACGGCTAGCGCGTGCGAATGCACGTGCACCTGCACGGGTGAACTCCTCCGGGGAGGAATTTGATGCGGCTGCGACATCCCTCCGGCCGGATCGTGCATCTCAGCTGCGGCATCAGCCTAGACCACGCGGAAGATGCGGCGACCGTCGTCGACCGGCTCGACGCCGTCAACACCGCCCTCCGCGGCCACTTCGGCACCGGGGCTCTCACCGTCGCACTGCGGTTGCCGTACCGTCTCGCCACCGCCCTCGCCGCGGACGGGCGCGCCCGAACCCGGCTGCGTGCCGACCTCGACGCCCGCGGCCTCGAAGTCGTCACCGTGAGCGGCGCGTCCGGACCCGCGAGCGGCGAGGACCGCACCGACACCGCCGAGGACGGACCGGAAGCCGACTGGAGCGAGCCGGCCCGCCTGCGGCACACCCTCGACCTGGCCCGCATCCTGGTCGACCTGCTCCCGGCAGAGGAGGTCCGCGGCGCCGTCTGCACGTACGGGCTGGGCCGCGCCGACGAGTGGGACGAGGCGAGACAGCGCGCCGGCGCCCGCCACCTGATGCGCCTCTCCGGCGGCCTGGCGGATCTGGCCTGGCGGGTCGGGCGCGCCGTCCGCGCCGGTTTCCAGCCCGGCCCCGGCCTGGTGCTGGACAGCCCCGAGCAGACCGTCACCGCGCTCACCCGGGTCGACAAGGACCGGCTCGGCGTCTGCCTCGACCTGGGCACGGCGCTGCGCGACTGGCCCGCCCCGGAGACCGGCATCGACCGGATGACCGACGCCGGCCTCTCCGTCATCACCGCCCAGATCACCGACCCGGCCGCCGGCTGGCAGCCGATGCTGCGACACCTGCTCGCCGCCGACACCGCCCGCACCGAGTACGTGGTGGTCGACAGCCCCGGCGGCGACGAGCAGCGGGCCGCCGACCTGTCGTACGTGCTGGCCGAACTCACCGCCCTCGGCCTGGTGCCCGAACAGCAGCCCTGCACCGCGCCCTGACCTTCCGCCTGCACACGTAGGGCCGCCCCCATCGGGAGCGGCCCTACGACTATCCGGCGATCAGTACGTGGTGCCGGTGCCGGTGCTGGTGCTGGTGCTCTTCGAGGTGGTGAGGGTGTCACTGGGCGCGATCAGCTCGTCCGTGGTGGCCGAGCCGGTGGTGCCGGTGTTCAGCTTCTCGCCGAGCTTGGACGACTGGAGCTTGTCCTTGCCCTCGGTGTAAAGCTTGTTCGCCTGCGCCTGGGCGACACCCGCGGCCTCCTGAACCGTCGGATGCTGCCAGACCTTCTGAGCGTTGGCCCGGATCTCTTCGTACTTCTCCCGGCCGGCACGGCTGCCCAGGACGAAGCCCGCCGCGAGACCGGTGAGGAACATCAGCTTTCCGCGCATGATGGCGGCTCCTTCCGTTGTTCGACGCGCATGCGTCTACGGGGGTGCATACCCATCCTGGCGGGGGGATACTCCCCGCGTCCTCATCCTGCCGGGGCGATACCTCGCGCGCTCGATTTCGGGCACGTCACCCGGCGCCACGCCCACGGGGGTATCCCGTTGGTGGGGCGCCGCAGTGGTCATGTAGTCTGTTGTCCGTCGCCAGGGAGACCGGGCGGCAGCAGGACAAGCAGTGCAGCAATCCCCGATAGCTCAATTGGCAGAGCAGCCGGCTGTTAACCGGCAGGTTATAGGTTCGAGTCCTATTCGGGGAGCAGTAAACGACAAACAATGCCCGGGCCGTTGCGGTCCGGGCATTACTGTCCTTCGCCTCCATCGTCGAGTCGTCCCGCCCAGGTCAGCGAGCGTGAGACGGCGATCCTTCCGAATCGGGCCGCGCGTCGTGCGTACCGGAGGCTTCGGGGGTTGAAGGGCTTTCTCCTCCCTGGGAATGCGTGCCCGGTTACGCTGGGTTCCGCGTTGATTGCAGCCTGTGGGGTGGACATGTCACAGCCGGTAGAGGTGGACGTCGTCATCATCGGCGGCGGGCTCGCCGGGCTGTCCGCCGCCCGCCGGCTCGATCGGGCCGGCGTCGAATGGCTCCTGGTGGAGGCCTCCGACCGGCTCGGCGGCCGGGTCGCGACCGACGTGCTCGACGGCTGGCGGATGGACCGCGGATTCCAGGTGCTCAACACCGCCTACCCGCGGCTGCCCGCGCTCGTCGACGTGGACGCGCTCGACATGCGCTGGTTCACCTCCGGGGTGCTGGTCCGCCGTGGGCACAGCCTGCACCGGCTGGAGAACCCGCTGCGCGAGCCACTCGCCGCACCGCAGACCCTGATCTCCGGGATCGGCACCCTCGCCGACCGCCTCAAGTTCGCGGCCCTCGCCACCCGCTGCGCCACCCTGCCCGCCGACCGGCTGCTCGAGATGCCGGAGACCACCACGCAGGAGATGCTGCGCGCCGCCGGCCTCTCCCACCGCGTCATCGAAGAGGTGCTACGGCCGTTCTTCTCCGGAGTGTTCGCCGACCGCTCCCTCGAGACGTCCAGTCACGTGGCCGCCATGGTGCTGCGCTCCTTCGCCCGCGGCCGGATCGGCGTGCCCGCCGCCGGCATGGCCGCACTGCCCGCAGCCGTCGCCGGGCCACTGCCCTTTCCCCAACTGCTCATCGGCGCCCGTACGCTGTCCATCGGCCCCGGCATGGTCGTCACCGAAGGCGGTGAGATCCGCTGCCGCGCCATGATCGTCGCCACCGACCCGGTCAGCGCCAGCGTCCTGCTGCCCACCCGGCTGCCCCGGCCCGACGTGCACAGCCTCACCACGTTCTACTTCGGCGCCCCGCACGCCCCCATCGACGAGCCGATCCTCCTGCTCGACGGCGACCGGCGCGAGATCATCGCCAACACCGTCGTGATGAGCAACGCCGCACCCGAGTACGCCCCCAGCGGCAAAAGCCTCATCGCGGCCACCGTCGTCGGCGTCTCGGCGCCGTCCAGCGCGTCCGAGGCCGTCATCCGGGTCGAGCTGGCCCGGATGTACGGAACACCGACCGACGACTGGGAACTGCTCAGCGTGGTCACCATCCCGCAGGCCCTGCCCGCGGCCCGCCCACCCCAGGCCAGACTGCGCAAGCCGGTCAACCTGGGCGACGGCTTCTTCGTGGCCGGCGACCACCGCGACAGCCCCTCCATCCAGGGCGCCATGGCCGGAGGCTGGCGTGCCGCAGGAGCGGTCCTGTCGTCCCTCGGCGCCCGAGTCGGTGTGTAATGCCCGTTACAGGGAGATCCAGCGAGCGGCACAAACCTGGAGAATTACGCCGAGTTCACCACCCAGAACGGCCCCGAATGCCCCAGCCGCAGCGACGAGGAGGCGCCCCGGATCGAGGATCTCCGAGCCGCCCGACATGGTGACGGATCCCCGGCTACAGATCGTCCTACGACCGAAATCCCTGGTGCGGTGATAGATCGCTAGGCTTGGGAGCGGGGCACGGGATAGGATCGCCGCCGGTACGGGGCGGTAGCTCAGTGGGTTAGAGCAGGGGACTCATAATCCCTCGGTCGCGGGTTCGAGTCCCGCCCGCCCCACCAGGTTTGGCATTGCGCGAACCGGATCCGGTTCGTTGCCGTCGCCGGTGGACGTGGCGGGTGTCGCCGCGTCCACCGCGACGGGTTCGTCACGCGGCAGCCGGAACACGGGGATGATCTCGTCGCCGGTGATGCGGATCTCGGCGATCAGTTCTTCGATGATGGCTTTGCGTTCGGCTGAGTCGCCGTTAGTGATCACATGTTCGAGGCGGGCTCGGGTTTTCGCGAGGGTGCTGGGTGACGGTGCTATGGGTTCGTCGCTGATCAGGTCGGTGATCTCGTCGCGGCGGACTTTGAGGGCTTCGATCTCGGTGCGGAGTTCGCGTAGGCGCGGGCCGGTGTCTTCCTCGTCCATGGTGCCGTTCTCGAACGCGGTCCGGTATTTGTCGCGGGCTGTGGTCTTGGCGGTGATGGCGGCTTCGATGGCGTCGAGTTCGGCGTGCCGGTCGGCGTTGGTGTCGTGGTGGTGGGCTCGTGCCTGGTTGATCGCGGTGGCGATGAGGGTGTCGGCGTTGCGGTAGAAGTCGTGCAGGGCTTGGAGGACGGCTTCGTCCATGGCGGGGGCGTCCAGGCGGGGACTGGTGCAGTCGTGGGTGCCGTATCGGCTGTGGGAGTAGCAGGTGTAGTAGTGGTAGCTGCGGGTGCGGCCTTTGGCTGAGGTGCCGATGTACTTGTTCTTGCAGCGTGGGCAGGTGATCAGGCCGGTGAGGTGGTAGTCGGATCCGTTCATGGCTCGCTGGTTGTGGGCGTCGGAGCGGGTGTCGGCGATCTCGCGGATGTGGTGCCAGGTGGGGCGGTCGATGAGCGCGGGGTGGGTGTCGGGGACGTGGGTGTCGCCGTAGACGATGTCGCCGGTGTAGGCGGGGTTCTCCAGGAGACGGCCGATCGTCATGCCGGACCATTTCTTGCCGGTGCGGTTGGTGATGCCGCGCCGGTTGAGTTCGTCGGCGATGGCGCGGGTGCCGAGGCGTTTCTTCACGTACATGCGGACGATTTCGGAGAGGATCGCCGCCTCGTGTTCGTGTGGTGTGAGTTTCTGGGTTGCTCGGTCGATGAGGTAGCCGTAGGGCCGGTTGCCGCCGGGCCATTTTCCTTTGGCGGCTTTGGCGTTCATTCCGTTGATGACGCGGTCGATGATGGTTTCTCGTTCGAATTCGGCGAAGACACCGAGAAGTTGGACGAGCATGCGTCCGATGGACGTGGAGGTGTCGAACGGCTCGGTGGCGGAGGTGAACGCGACTCCGGCGTCTTCGAGTTGTCCGAGCAGGTCCAGAAGGTCGGACAGGCGGCGGGAGAACCGGTCGACGCGGTAGACGAGTAGCACGTCGTATCGGCCGGCGGTGGCGGCGCGTAGGGCGCGTTGCAGGCCGGGGCGTTCGGTGGTGGCTCCGGATGCGTCGTCGGTGAAACGCCATCAGCAAGTCCACCGCCTACGACTACCTCAACGAAGGCATCGACGTCCTGGCCGGCCAAGCGCCCACCCTGCACGGCGCGCTGCTGGCCGCGAAAGCCGCCGGCTACGACTATGTCCTGCTCGACGGCACCCTGATCGAGACCGACCGCGTCGCTACCCCCGGCCCCACCCCCGGCGTGGATCTCTGGTGGGCGAAGAAGCACAAGAACCACGGCGGCAACATCCAGGTCCTGACCGCCCCGGACGGCTGGCCCCTGTGGACCTCGCCGGTCCGGCCCGGCCGCGAGCACGACACCACCTGCCTGCGCACCCACCCCGACCTGCTCAGCACCCTCGCCGCCATCCGCGGCGACCTGCGCACCCTGACCGACCTGGGCTACGAAGGCGAAGCCGACACCGTCGTGGTCGCGTTCAAGAAGCCCAAGAACGGCGAACTCACCGACCTGCAACACACCCTCAACCGCGCCCACAACCGGCTCCGCGCCGTCGGCGAACGCGGCAACAGCCTGCTCAAGGTCACCTTCAAAGCCCTACGCAACATCAGCCTGGACCCCTGGCGCATCGGCGCCATCGTCGCCGCCGCCCTGGTAATCCTCCACACCGAACACGCCCGGACCACCTGAAAACGGACGCTACATGGCGTCACGGCTCGTTACGCGGAAAGGCTCATTGGCGTTGTCGGTCTGGCACACCATCCCGTTCTCCAGGCTGGTGCCGTAGCAGAATGGGCGATAGGTCTGCGTGGGCACCATGCTGTCCATTTCGTGAGTGGCTCGAGCTGGTGCCTGAACGGCAACGAGCGCCACCACCGTGAATACGGACACGGCTACGCGAACAGATTTATACATTCACACGCCTCCCCGCTTGGTTGCCTCATGTTAGTGCCTCGTCAACCGGCTGGATCAGCCGTTCGCTGTCGGATCTTGCGCCCACGGCGAAAGGTCCCGGGGGAAAGCATTGCGAATGTGAAATGTGCGCGGGGCGGCGCCCGTGCGGGGCTTCAGCCTCGATCCATCAGAGGGACCTGAAGAAGTGCGTGCACACCGTCGGCGTGCAACGCCAGTACACCGGAACCGCCGGGCGGATCGAGAATGCCCAGGTCGGTGTGTTTCTGGCAGGCGTCCCGGAGGACGTCGTGTTCGCCACCCGATCCGAGCTGGCCGACGACATGATCACCGCCGCCGTGAACGCCCTGGTCCCGGCCCGATGGGTCGCCGCGGGCGAGGCCTACGGCAACAGCACCCGGCTGCGCGGTGAGCTGTGCAAACTACGCCTGGGCCACGTCCTGGCGGTCTTCTGCGATCACCTCGTGCCGATCGACGCAGGCAAGAGACGCTGCCGCGCCGACCGGCTGGCCGCCGAACTACCCGCCACGGCATGGACCCGGCGCAGCGCTGGCGATGGTTCGAAAGGGCCACGGTTCTACGACTGGGCCTGGCTGGCCGACGTCGGCGCCGACGGCGACGGCCGGCATGGCCTGCTGATCCGCCGCAACAGTACGACCGGTGAGCCGCTGGACGTCCTGGCACCGGTTCACCACCTTCGCGCTGGCAGCCCTCGCCGTCCTCGCGCAATCTCATCCGCGCGGATCTGCGAACCCGGGTGCCGCCCCAGGCAACATACTATTGAAAGTGATCTATATCACAGTCCACTTGTTGGGCTGCAGTCCGTTGTGACGGAATTGCTCTTCATTGACGGATGGCGATCCCTGTCATCGAAGATCTAGTGTGTCCGCCGTATCCGCACATCGATCGGGGGCGCTATGCGGCGAAGGCTTCTACCTGCATGCCTGACGGCAGGTCTCATCGTCGGGGCACTCGCCGTGCCACAGGCGGCACAGGCCGCGGTCGCGTCATGCGATGACGTCGCCACTACGGAATCGGCCGCCACCCAGCTTGCCGTCCGATGCGGCAGCCCGGTCGTCGTGAACTCTTCGCGGACCGAGTTCTCGCAGGTCACCGCGCAGCCGGATGGGCGCCTGAGGTTCGAGTCCTCGGTGGTTCCAGAGCGGGCGCGGCGCGGTGCGGAATGGGCCGAGATCGACCTCGAGCTGCGCCCAGGCAACGACGGGCGGTTGCGCCCGGCGGTGTCGGTGGCGGACGTAGCGTTCTCCGCCGGCGGCAGCGGCCCGCTCGCCACACTGACCCGGGCCGGCCGCACGATGACCATGTCGTGGCCGGGTACGTTGCCCCCGCCGACGGTGTCCGGAGCCTCGGCCACCTACGCCGACGTGCTCGACGATGTCGACCTCGTGGTACGGGCGACCGCGACCGGCTTCACCCACACCATCGTCATCAGGACGGCCGCGGCGGCGGCCCAGGCCGGCGTGCGGGAGATCCGCTTCGAGTTGGGCGGCGACGCCGAGATCCAGTCCGGTGGCGGCACGTTGCGGGCCATCGGCGCCGGTTCCGTTCTCGCCGCTACCGAGCCCGCGCTCATGTGGGACTCGCGCAGAGCGCCCGAGGCGAAGACGTCAACGGAACGGTCCACGGCGTCGCCGGCGGTGTCGGTGTCAACCGCTGAGGGGGCGGGCGACGCCGCCCGGCTGGCGCCCGTGTCGGTCGACCTGGCCGGTGACGACCTAGTGCTGCGTCCCGACCCCACCCTGCTGCAGAACGCCGCCTTCCCGCTCTACGTCGACCCGACATGGTCGGTCTACAAGGCCAAGTGGGCGTACGCCACCGAGAACGGCTCGTCGAACACCGACTACTCCGTCGCCCGGGTCGGCAAGAACCCGGACAACGGCGTGCTCTACCGGTCGTTCTTCCAGTTCCCGACCACCGCCAACGGGGTGTCGTTGAAGAGCAAGCACATCGAGTCGGCCCGGGTGGAGATGAACCTGGACCACTCCTGGTCGTGCGACAACACGGTCACCTCGATGTACGCGACGGCGGCTATCAACGCATCGCCGAAGGCGAGCTGGTCGGCCATGAAGCTGGGCCGCTACCTGGACACCGCCTCGGGTCACGCCAACGAGTCCGGCGGCTGCGACTCGATCCAGGGCGACATGAAGATGAACTTCACCGGCGCCAACGTTACCAAGATCGCGCAGGACGCGGCGACCGGCGGCTGGACGGCCCTCTACCTGGGCTTCACCGCGCGGGCTTCGGACGGGTCCGGCGAGTCGACGCAGGACCGGTGGAAGAAGTTCTTCCCCAACGACGCCAAGCTCTTCGTCGACTACGACACCCGGCCGGGGGCGCCGACATACCTGCAGGCCGCCGGCGTCGCCTGCGGCTCCGGTGTGCTGACCATCGGCACGCTCACCCCGACGTTCTCCGCGATCTTCCCAGACGCCGACAAGTCCGACTCGCTGACCGGCGTGTTCGAGTGGATCGAGGTGCCGGCCGCGGGCATGGGCTCGGTCACCAACACCTCGCCGGCCCGACGGACCGCACCACCGAACAAGACCTCGGTCACCCCGGGCGCGCGGGCCACCTCCGCGACGGTCACGGCCGTCAAGAACAAGACGTACGCCTTCCGGGCCAAGGGCATCGACAAGGCGCCCTACTCGCTGACCAGCAACTGGTCGGCCTGGTGTCAGTTCAAGGTGGACACGACGGTGCCCGCGGTGACCGCGTCGGTCGTGACCCTGCCCACCGGGCCCGGCGGGAAGGCCCGAATCCGCATCCAGTCGACGGCCACCGACGTCACCAAGTTCCAGTACGGCTGGGACGCCGCGACCAAGCCGGTCACGGCGACCGGCACCAACCCTAAGGTCGCCGAGGTCGACGTCACCGCACCGCGCTTCGGCACCAACGTGCTGCTGATCAAAGCCATCGACAAGACGCTCAACGAGGGCAACGGCTCGGTCGAGTTCGAGGTGGGCCGCCCGTCGCCGCCGGTCGCGCGCTGGGGCTTGGAGACCTACCCGGGCATCTCGCAGGCGGCCGCCTTGGCCGACCGGGCGCCGGCACCGGTCGACTCCCCGCTCACCGCCGGCAACATCAGCTGGTCCGGTGACGTACGCCTGAGGGAGGGGCAGACCGCCTCCTTCAACGGCACGTCGTCCGCCGGCACCACGGCGTCCGATCTGGTCAACACGACCGGCTCGTTCAGCGTCGCCGGATGGGTGCGGCTCGGCGCCCTGCCCGCGACCGACATGAAGTTCGCCACCCAGGACGGCACCGACGCCGCCGGGTTCGAGATCGGCGTACGCCGCAGCGGCAGCCCGCTCGTCCCGTACTGGTCGTTCCTCATGAAGGACACCAGCGCACAGTCCAGCACGACCGTGGCGGCCATGTCGACGGCCGCCATCACCACCGCCGACGTGGGCCGCTGGACGCACGTGGCCGGTACCTTCGACGCGCCGGAGAAGAAGCTGCGCCTCTATGTGAACGGGGTGCTCGTCTCCCAGGTCGACCGTGTGGCCGCGCCGTGGGCCGCGGCCGGCCGGTTCGCGGTGGGCCGCGGCTTCGGCCTCGGCGCGCCGGCCAACTTCTGGAACGGCTCGATCGCGGACGTCCAGGTCTTCGACCGGGTGCTCGTGCCGCAGGACTTCACCGGCCAGCTCGCGTCGATGCCCACCTCGGGCGGGTTCGACGAGCCCGGCATCCTGACTCCGATCCAGGTCGGCGCGTGGAACTTCGAGGCTGCGTACCCCTGCTTCGTCACCGACCTGCGGGACACCTGCGAGGTGCCGGACACGACCACGGCGTGGGGCCGGTGGCTGGCGCTGAGCAGGGGCTCCGACGTGGCGGCCGGCCGGTCCGCGAGCAACCAGGGCCTGTGGCTCGACGACCGGTATTTCCCGGACAACGACGGCAACTACCTCGAGACCACCACGGAGTACGGCCGGAGCGCGGTGAAGACCGGGCTCACCGGTCCCGACGGTGACGGCAACGAGTTCACCCGATGGCAGGACCGTCCGGTGCTGCGGACCGACCAGTCCTTCACCGTCTCGGCGTGGGTGATGCTCGGCAGCGAGGAGCCCGTCAGCCGTACGGTGATCGCACAGCGAGGCACGCACGAGAGCGCCTTCTTCCTCAAGTACCGCGGCGACACCGGCACGTGGGAATTCGTGGTCGCAGCCCTGGACGCGACCACCGCGAACTTCGACGGCCTGCAGTCCACCTCGAAGGCAGAGGCCGGGGTGTGGACCCACCTGACCGGCGTCTACGACGCGGCGCGCCAGCACATCCGGATCTACGTCAACGGAACCCTCGAGGGGACCGCGGGTGTCGGCTTCACGCCGTTCAACGCGACCGGCTCACTGCTGGTGGGCCGCAACCTCTACCACGACGCCGTGGTCGACCAGTGGTACGGCGGCATCGACGACGTCGCCATCTACCAGGGCGCGATGACCGAGGGCGCGGTGTCCGCGCTGTTCGACGCCCAGGCGGCGGACGTCTCCGGCGGCAACGTACTCGGGACCGATCAGACGCTGCACGAGCGGGAGGCGCTGCGGTCCAGCGACGGTACCTACCACCTGTGGATGCAGGAGGACGGCAACCTCGTGCTCTACCAGAACGCCACGGCGATCTGGGCCACGAACACCACGGGCAACCCGGGCGCCTCCCTGGTCATGCAGGGCGACGGCAACCTCGTGCTCTACCGCAGCGACCGGACGCCGCTGTGGTCGACCGGCACCTGGAACACCACGGCCGATCGGCTCGTCCTCTACGACGACGGCGATCTGGCCCTTCTCGACACCGCCGGCCAGGTCGTGTGGCGGCGATGAGCGACATGCCGTACAGGGGGGAACGGGGAATGCTCGCGAGGTTGTCGTTCGTCGCCACCGTGGCCACCGCCATGGTCCTGACGCTGGGGGGCATCCCGGCGCAGGCCGCGCGGCCGGTGGAGAAGCCGGAGCCGGCGAGGCCGGCGGCGGAGAAGCTGGACCGCGACGGCCGGCCGGTGACCGGCCGGGCGTGGACGCAGCAGCGGATCAAGGATGAGCCGGTGGCCGAGCCCGTCTGGCCGGAGCCGGCCACCGCTCGGGTGGACCTGTCGGCGCCGGCCGCGCGGTCGGCGGCTTCCACCCGCCGGGCGAGGGCGGGCGCGCTGCCGGTCTGGGTGGGTGACGCGCCGGGTGTCTCCGCGGCGCGCCTGTCCAGCGTGGACGTCCAGGTGGTCGACCCGGCGGCAGCCCCGCCGACCTGGCGTGACGGCATGGTGATGCGGGTGACGGCGCCGCGCGGTGCGAACACCGGCGCCGCGAAGCTGTCGGTGGACTACCGCGGCTTCGAGCGGGCGTACGGCGCGGACTGGGCCTCGCGCCTCAAGCTGTGGCGGGTGCCGCAGTGTGCGCTGACCACGCCCGACGCGGCGGCCTGCCGGTCCGTGCCGCTGCCGACCACGGCCGACACGACCGCCGGTACGGTGTCCGCGACGGTGAACGTGGAACAGGCCGCCACAGCCCGGGCCGCCACCGGCTCGTTCGTGGCCCTGGCCGCCGGCGCGTCAGGCTCGGGCGGTGACTTCGGCGCCACCAGCCTGTCCCCGTCGTCCACTTGGTCCGCGGGCGGCAACTCGGGCGACTTCTCCTGGACCTACCCGGTGCGGGTGCCGCCGGCCACCGGTCCCGCGCCGGAGCTGTCGCTGTCCTACTCCTCGTCGGCCGTGGACGGCCGGTCCGAGGTGACCAACAACCAGCCGTCCTGGATCGGCGAGGGCTTCGACTACGCGCCCGGCTACATCGAGCGCCGGTACGTGCCGTGTGCCGAGGATTCGAAGAACGGCGCCAACAGCACGAAGTCGAGCGGCGACCAATGCTGGCGGTCGGAGAACGCCACGATGAGCCTGAATGGCCGGGGCGGTGAGCTGATCTTCCAGAAGGGCAAGGGCTGGCACAACCGGACCGAGGACGGTTCGAAGATCGAGAAGCTGGACGGCGCATCGAACGGCGACGCCGGCGACGCGGCGTACGGCGACGTGGGCGAGCACTGGAAGGTCACCACCAGCGACGGTACGCAGTACTTCTTCGGCCTCGACGACCTGCCCGGCGAGACGTCGGACACCAACTCGACGCTGACCGTGCCGGTGTTCGGCAACCACTCCGGCGAGCCGTGCCACGCGAGCGCGTTCACCTCGTCGGACTGCAAGCAGGCCTGGCGCTGGAACCTGGACTACGTCGTCGACGTGCACGGCAACACCATGTCGTTCTGGTACGGCAGGGAGACCAACAAGTACGCCCAGAACGCGACCGACTCCGCCGACGTCACCTACGACCGGGCCGGCTACCTGACCCGGATCGACTACGGCACGTACGACCGGACGCAGGCCACGCACGGCGTCACCGAGCGCAACACCACCCCGTACGCGCAGGTGGTCTTCGACACCGACATGCGGTGCTTCCTCGACTGCGGCACCGAGGCGTCGCCGAAGACGGCGAACTGGAAGGACACTCCCTGGGACCAGGAGTGCAAGGAGAGCGCGACCTCGTGCTCGGGTGACTACTCGCCGACCTTCTGGACGGCCAAACGGCTCAAGTCGATCACCACGAAGGTGTGGGACACCAGCGTCTCGCCGGCTCGCTGGCAGGAGGTCGACCGGTGGACGTTGAAGCACACCTTCGCGGCCACCGCGGACTCGACGCACACCGGCCTGTGGCTGGAGCGGATCGACCACACCGGCCTGGTCGGGGACGAGGCCGCCCTGCCGCCGGTGACCTTCGAGGCGGTGTCGATGGCCAACCGGGTGCTGACCGCGAACGGCAGCACCGACAACTGGCTGCGGATCTCCAGCATCGTCACCGAGTCGGGTGCCCGCATCAAGGTCGACTACTCCGAGCCGGAGTGCACCGCGGCGATCGTCAAGACGATCGATCCGCACACCAACACCCGGCGCTGCTACCCGGTGAAGGTGCCCGACCCGAACGACCCCAGCGGCGAGAAGATGGTCGAACAGTGGTGGCACAAGTACGTCGTCACGCACGTCGCCGAGGACGACCTGCAGACACCGACCGGGCATCCCGCACCCAGCAAGCACACCCGCTACCAGTACGTGGGTGACCCGGCCTGGCACTACGCCGACGACGACGGCCTGTCCAAGCCCGACCGCAAGACGTGGGGTCAGTGGCGCGGGTACGCCGAGGTCCGCACCCAGGTCGGCGACGAGCCGAACACCCGGACGCTGACCGTCACGAAGTTCCTGCGCGGCATGCACGGCGACCGGGCCGCGCCGTCCGGCGGCACCCGCACGGTCACCGTGCCCGCCTCGGTCGGCTCGGAGACCGTCTACGACGAGGACCAGTTCGCCGGGCAGGTCCGGGAACAGGGCGTCTTCAACGGTGTCGACACCAAGCCGGTGTCCAAGACGGTCAACGTGCCGTGGCGGTCCAACCCGACGGCCAGCCGCACGATCAACGGCGACACGGTCGAGGCCCGCTACGTCAACACGGCGGTCAGCTACTCCGCGGAGGCGCTGGGCGTGGACGGCAGCCAGGGCTGGCGCACCTCCAGCGGCCGCAAGAGCCTCGACCAGACGTACGGCACGGTGAACTGGTCGCAGAACGACGGCGACATCGCCAAAGCCGGTGACGAGAAGTGTGTGGCGTACACGTACAACCGCAACTTCACCAAGAACCTGCTGCAGACGGTGAGCCGGACGCTGACCACCGCGCTGCCGTGCGGCACCGCGCCGTCGAGCGTCGACGACGTGATCTCCGACGCGCGCAGCTACTACGACGGGGCCACCAGCCTCACCACGCCGCCCACCTTCGGCTCGGTCACCCGTACCGAACAGCTCAAGGACTGGGTCGCCGGGACCGGCACGGTGTGGCAGAAGGTGTCCGAGTCGACGTACGACAGTGCCGGCCGCACCCGCTCGACGACCGACATCAAGAACAACGTCACCGAGACGATCTACACCCCGGCGGTCGGCGGGCCGGTCACCAAGGTGGTCACGAAGAACCCGCTGGGCTGGACGACGACCCTGCACTCCAACCCGTACTGGGGCTCAACCACCAAGCAGTACGACCAGAACAACCGGCTCACCGCGGACGTGGACTACGACGCGCTCGGCCGGGTGGCCCGGGTGTGGCAGCTCGGCTGGACGCGGGCGGCCAACCCGACGAAACCGAACGCGCAGTTCGAGTACCGCTTCGCGCCGAACCGGGACGCGTACCCGTACGTGAGAACTCAGGCATTGAACGCGGACGGCAACACCATGACCTCGTACGAGATCATGGATGCCCTGATGCGGCCGCGGCAGACCCAGTCGATGTCCCTCGGGGGCGGCGGGGACCGGGTCGTCACCGACACCATCTATGACGAGTTCGGCCGGGCCGCCACGACCTACGGCGCGCACGCCGAGCCGGGTGCGCCCTCCGGCACTCTGTGGTGGGAGCCGGAGTGGTCGGTGCCGTCGGTCGACAAGAAGATCTACGACCGGGCGGGCCGCGTCACCGACGCGATCTTCTACAGCGGTGACGGGGTCACCAACCTCGTGGAACAGTGGCGCACCGTCACCGCGCACGAGGGCGACCTGGTCAAGGTGACCCCGCCGAAGGGCGGCACGGCGACCACCAAGGTGACCGACATCGACGACCAGGTCGTGGCGTTGCGGCAGCACACCACGGCGGCCGGCGTCAACGGCCCGTACGTCGAGACCAAGTACTTCTTCAACCGCAAGGATCAGCAGGTACGGGTGGTCGACGAGGCCGGCAACGAGTGGCTCAGCGGGTACGACGCCAAGGGCCGGCTGGTGAGCACCACCGACCCGGACAAGGGCACCACCCTCACCGGCTACAACGAGTTCGACGAACTGGAGAGTACGACCGACGCCCGCGGCGAGAAGCTGTTCTACACGTACGACACGATCGGGCGGAAGAAGCAGGTGCGCGACGACTCGGCCACTGGGCCGCTGCGCGCCGAGTGGAAGTACGACAGCCTCTACGGCGGGCAGACCGGCTTCAACGGTGAGCTCACCCAGGCCGTCCGGTACGAGCCGGCCGGGTCGGCGAACGCCTACCGCTGGCAGGTGCGCGGCTTCACCGCCCGCTACCAGCCGACGGGCGTCAACTACGTGATCCCCGAGGCGGAGACCGGCCTGGCCGGCACCTACATTTACGCCTACAAGTACTCCGACGTGACCGGTGCGCAGACCTCGATGTCCTACCCGGCCGCCGGTGGCCTGGTCACCGAGGAGCTGACCACCGACTACGACGCTGCCACCGGCCTTCCGACCCGGCTCGACACCACCCTGACCGGGTCGGCCGGCACGATGGCCACCGCCTCCTACACCGCGTACGGCGAGCGGTCCGGCTCGATCTACAAGATGCCAGGCGGCAAGTGGGTCCAGGACGTCATCCACCGTGACGAGGGCACCCGCCGGATCTCCCGCACCACCGTCAAGCGCGAGTCGGTGTCCGGCTCGGTCGCGGATCGCCACTACGCGTACGACGAGATCGGCAACATCTCCTCGATCGAGGACAAGCCGGAGGTCGGCACCGCCGAGAAGCAGTGTTTCCGCAACGACCCGCTGGGCCGCCTCACCACCGCGTGGACACCCAGGACGACGGTGGACTGCAAGACCGATCCGGCCGTCGCGGACCTCGGCGGGCCGGCACCGTACTGGCAGGACTGGACCTTCGACGTCACCGGCAACCGGCTCACCGAGACCAGCCACGTGGCGGCGGGGAACACCCTGCGCGAGTACGCGGTGCCGCAGGGCGGCAAGGACGTGGCCCGGCCGCACGCGGTCACGGGCATGACCACCACCGCCCCCGGCCAGGCGGCCACCACCACCGAGTACCGGTACGACAACAGCGGCAACATGGTCTGCCGCCCGGCCGCCGGTGGCACCGGCAACGACTGCGACACCAACGCGAACAGCCAGACCCTCAGCTGGGACGCCGAGGGCGAGCTCGCCGCGGTCACGGCCGGCAGCACCACGGTGGAGAGCAATCTGTACGACGCCGACGGCGACCGGCTGATCCGGCGTGACGCCGGCGGCACGACGCTGTACCTGCCCGGCCAGGAGGTCCGCCGGCAGGGATCTACCACGATCGGCACCCGCTACTACACCTTCGCGGGCACGATCTGCGGTTCCCGCCAGGCGTCCTCGGCGATCAACGATCTGACCTGGCTGTTCACCGATCACCAGGGCACCCAGCAGATCGCCGTCAACGCCGGCACGCAGGCGGTGACCATCCGGCGGCAGACCCCGTACGGGGCGTCGCGTGGGGCCGGCACCGCGTGGGTCAACGGCAAGGGCTTCGTGGGCGGCGACAACGACCCGAGCGGCCTGGTCAACATCGGTGCCCGCCGGTACGACATGGCACTCGGCCGGTTCATCAGCGTCGACCCGGTAATGGACCTCGCCGACCCGCAACAGTGGAACGCGTACTCCTACGCCTACAACAGTCCGATCAGCCACGCCGACCCGAGCGGCGAGGACCCGTGCCCGGGCGGTGGCGGCGGCTGCTACTACGACGGCACCACCACCCGCCACGACGGTGTCACCAAGGAGCAGATGGACCGCGGCATGGAGCTCAGCCGCAAGTACACTGCGGAGATCAAGCGCAAGAAGACCGTCGAGCGGCAGACGGAGCAGGCCAACCAGCAGCGGGCCGCACAGGAACGGGAGCGCAAGCACAAGGAGTGCCAGGCGAGCTTCTGGTGCCGCAGCAAGCAGAAGGCGAAGAGTATCGGTTCCGCGGGCATGGACTTCATGGCCAAGCACGCCGACGTGGTGGGCGTGGTCGCCGGCGTGGGCGTCGGCCTCGCGTGCACGGCGCTCACCGGCGGCGGTGGTGCGGTGCTCTGCGGCGCCCTCGGTGGCGCGGTCACCGGCCTGGTCACCGCCGGTCTCGAGTGTTACGGCGGCGACGAGAGCAAATGCGGGGTCGGCAACCTCGCCACCGAGGCCGCGATCGGCGCCGGGCTGGGCGCGCTCGGCGGCGGGGTCGGCGCGGTCGGCGGTGGCCTGCTCAAGGGCGGCCTGTCCGGTGCCAGATCCGCCGTGACCTCGCTGCCGAAACAGACGCTCGGCGCCGTCCGCGAGATCTTGCCGCAGAAGGCCAGCGTCGCGATCGGCGGGCACGCCAAGGCGAACGCCAGCTCCTTCATCCGGGCCACCCGCTCGACCTGGGGCCTGGACGTGAGCCGCGCCGGCGGCGGTGCCCTGGGACACCTCAAAGTTGCTGGCAGCACGGTGGGTCTGGTAATCAAAGGCGGGTTCTCCGCCGAGGGCATCGCGGGTGGCGTCGTCGGGGGCCTCGCGCCGACGACCAAGGACGACCTCAGCGAGTTCATGTCGAAGGGTCCGTCGTGGCATCCGATAAACACGCCGGTGCAGATCTTCGGTGGTTTCGCGGGAGGAGCGTTCCCCTGACCGATCGTCCTGCCGACGCCGACTACTCCCGGAAGGTCCGAGCCCGGGAGGAGTCGGCGTGGCAGCGGTACGGGCCGGTGCGGTACCGGCTCGCGAAGCTGCTCCGGCTCGCCGTCCTGCTTGCGGTCGCCTACCTGTCGACGATCGTGATGAACACGCTGGCCGGCTTCTATCCCGGCACCGGCTCGGTCGGCCCGCAGGGGGCGGCCGAGCGGCCGGTGCAGGTGACGGTGGAGAGCTGCGAGCGGGTCGGTCCGCTGCACGACCGGCGGCTCGGCCTGTGGTGGATTTGTCGGGTGCGGCTGCCCGACGGCGCACTGGCCGAGGTCGACCGGTCGATCCTCACCGCCGACGACGTCGGCCACACGGTCGAGCTGCAGCAGGCCTGCTTCGACGAGTCGACCGGCCGCTGCGGCCTCGGCAAGCCGACCGGCGCCGGTTGGGAGCTCTACGCCGGGGCCGTGCGCTACCTAGGCTGGGGCCTGCTCGCCGGCCTGCTGGTGTGGGCCTTCACCTGCCTGCTCGCGGCGGTCGTCGGCGCGCCCGGATACGTTTCGTTCATCGACTGGTGGCAACGGAGAATGGTGAGAGGCCGGTAATGATCGACGCGGACAGCTACCTGCAGGGCATCGAGGAGCGACTCGTCGCCGACGGCTGCGAGGTGACGCACGAGCCGCTCGGCCTCGTCGGCTACCAGGCCCGAATGAAGGCGCTGGTGCGCGGCCACATCTTCCTGGTCGCGGCCAAGGCGGACACGGTCGGCGAGACCGAACTCAGCGAGTTCGCCGCCGAGGCGGTCAACCTGGCGGTCGAGCGCAAGGGCCAGTGGCGCGGTTTCCAGTCCGGCGTGGTCGTGCTGCCGGTGCTGGTAGCGCAGAGCGCCGACCAGGGCGCCGTGGACATCACCCAGCGTCCCCACCGGCTCAACCTGGGCGGTTTCGCGGCCCTGGCCCAGCCGGCCGTCGTCGACCTGGCGGCCGGCCGGTCCTACATCTTCCGCGGCACCCGCATCTGGGGCTACGCGTTCAACGCCCTGATCAAGAAGAAATTGGCCTGCTACCTCCCTGACCCCGCCTGACCGGCTTCACTAGACCGCATTCGCGGCGTACTGATGATCTCGTGTCGATGTCTCGCTCAACACCGTTGAGTTAGGGCCCGCAGGGAAACAACACGCCGACTTCCAGTTTCGGCTCCGCAAGTCTGGTAGCACCGTTGTGGCCTGCATGGACGGGCTATGCCGGACCCGATCCGGCCCGGCGCCTGCGGGGAGAGTCCTTGCAGGTGGAGAGCCAGCCTTACCAGATCAACGGCCACCGGTTCGCGAACCTACGTGTTGATTGTCGGCGAGCTCTTAGCTTGTGATTAAACCTTTTGTTGGTTGTTGTGGCTGGTTGTCGCGTTCTGGTGTTCGGTCTTGCCGACCGGTGGGTGTGGCCTGACGTGCTTGT
>NZ_JBFAMR010000108.1:0-19615 GCF_040656595.1 Actinoplanes sp. NPDC049802 | reverse complement strand
CTTCATCCGGCGCCGGACCTCGACCACCCGGGAGCCCGCTCCGCGCCGCCCGCCGACCACCCCGGAGCCCGCCCACCGCCGCCCGCCGACCACCCCGGAGCCCGCCCACCGCCGCCCGCCGACCACCCCGGAGCCCGAACCGACCGTGACCCGGGAGGCGTCATGCTGATCACCGCGATCCTCGTCCTGGCGGCCGGCACCTACGCGATCCGGCTCAGCGGCGTCGTGCTGCGCGACCGGCTGGAGCTCTCCGAGCCGATCCAGCGGATGCTCCCGATGTCGGCCGCCGCGCTGCTGGCCGCCCTGGCCGGGACGGCCGCGCTGATGGCCGGCAGCGAGTTCGCCGGGTTCGCCCGGCCCGCCGGAGTCCTGGCCGGCGGGCTCCTGGCCTGGCGAAAGGCGCCGTTCGTGGTGGTCGTCCTGGCCGCGGCCGCAGTCACCGCCCTGCTGCGCCTGGCCGGCGTGGAGTGATGGTGCGGCCCGGCCGGGTCGAGCAGCGGGTGAGTGGGCAGCTCAGCCCGGCGGGCGCGGCACCGGCCGGACCCGGCAGTGGCTCGCGCCGAGCAGGCGGAACGGCCCGTCCTCCATGGGGCGCGGCCGTGCCCGTACCGGAAAGGGCCTGAGAAGACGGAACGCGGAGACCGAGTGGTCTCCGCGTGCGTGAGGTCAGACCTTGGCGCCGATCTCGACCTTCGGCTTCGGCACCCGCATCCGCCGGAAGGTCAGGCCGCGCATGATGCCGTAGAAGTAGAGGCCGCCCAGTTTCTGCGTGGTCTGCGGGAAACGGGCCCGGATCTGCTTCTTGATCCGCCGGGCGATGAACACGCTGTCCACGAAGACGGCCAGCGCCAGACCGGCCCACAGCAGGTTGCTGGCGAGTTGCACGACCGGGTTGGCGATCGACGCGCCGATCAGCACGACCACCGCGCCGCCGATGAAGAACGACCCGACGGTACGCCGTGAGTCGACGAGGTCGCGCACCAGTGAACGCTCCGGGCCGCGGTCACGGGCGAGCAGGTAGCGCTCGTCGCCGTTGCGCATGCCCTCGGCGGCCTCCGCGCGCTCGGCACGCTGCCGGTCGCGCAACTGCTTGTACGCCTCTTTGCGGTTGGCCGGCGCCGGATCCTGCACCCGGCGGCCGGTGGCGGCCCGTTTCGGGGTGACCACCCCCAGCTCCTTCTTGCTGGGCGTGTAACCCTTCGGGCGCGACTCGGCGACGACCACCTCCTGCTCCGCGGGAGAAGGGTCGGCGTCGGCTGGCTTACGGCGAAACAGCGGGGACACGTGAGAAGCCTAGCCAAACGGCGCGGTGTGTCGCACACCGCGCCGTTGATCGTGACGAAGATGCAGCTCAGAGACGCTCGACGTGGGCGCCGAGAGCGGCCAGCTTCGCTTCGAAGTCCTCGTAGCCGCGCTTGATCAGGTTGACGCCGTAGACGCGCGAGGTGCCCTCCGCGGCCAGGGCGGCGATCAGGTGCGCGAAGCCGGCCCGCAGGTCCGGGATGACCAGGTCGGCGGCGTGCAGCTTCGACGGGCCGGCGATCACCGCGGAGTGCATGAAGTTGCGGCGGCCGAACCGGCACGGGGTGCCGCCCAGGCAGTCCCGGTAGACCTGGATGGTGGCGCCCATCGAGTTCAGCGCCTCGGTGTAGCCGAGCCGCTGCTCGTACACCGTCTCGTGCATGATCGAGATGCCCCGGGCCTGGGTCAGCGCGACCACCAGCGGCTGCTGCCAGTCGGTCATGAAGCCGGGGTGCACGTCGGTCTCCAGCGCGACGGCCTTCAGCTCGCCGCCCGGGTGCCAGAACTTGATGCCGCCCTCGGAGCCGGTCACGCCCGCGCGGGCCACCCGGTCGTCGGTGATCTTCAGCTCGCCGCCGATGGACCGGTAGACGTTCAGGAACGTCATCATGTCCTGCTGGCGAGCGCCCAGCACCTCGATCTCACCACGGGTGGCGAGCGCGGCGGCGGCCCAGCTGGCGGCCTCGATCCGGTCCGGGATGGGCTTGTGCTCGTAGCCGTACAGCCTCGGCACGCCCTGGATCTCGATGACCCGGTCGGTGTGCACCGTGATGATCGAGCCCATCTTCTGCAGGATGCAGATCAGGTCGATGATCTCCGGCTCGATCGCGGCGTTGCGCAGCTCGGTCACGCCCTCGGCGCGGACCGCGGTCAGCAGCACCTGCTCGGTGGCGCCCACACTCGGGTAGGGCAGCTCCAGCTTGGCGCCGTGCAGACCGTTCGGGGCGCTCAGATGCATGCCCTCGGGGGTCTTGTCGACGACCGCGCCGAACTCGCGCAGCGCCCTGATGTGGAAGTCGATCGGGCGCGGGCCGATGTGGCAGCCGCCCAGATCCGGGATGAACGCGTGACCGAGGCGGTGCAGCAGCGGCCCGCAGAGCAGGATCGGGATCCGGCTCGAGCCCGCGTGGACGTTGATCTCGTCGGTGCTGGCACTCTCCACGTTGGTGGGGTCCAGCACCAGCTCGCCGTCCTCGATCCCGGCGGACACCTTGACGCCGTGGATCTCGAGAAGCCCGCTGACCACCTCGACGTCGCGAATCCGCGGGACGTCGTAGAGACGGCTCGGGGACTCGCCGAGCAGGGCGGCCACCATAGCCTTGGAGACGAGATTCTTGGCGCCACGGACCCGGATCTGCCCCTGCAGCGGCGTGCCACCGTGCACGACCAGGACATCTTCGGTCAACGTAACCTCCAGCCGGCGGGCGCGGAGCGCCCGATGATCGAGTAAGCAGAGCGCGGGCGGGGGTACCCGATTCTGCAACCGGGGAAGCATAGCGCTGAGTGACAGCCATGGCAGCCGTCGCGATCCAAGAAACGCCGTTAATGCTCGTACTTAAGCCGGCCGTGAGGAATCCACCGGCCGGATGGATTCGTTTGGCTACACAGCGTCACGGAAGTGCGAGCATCTGGTCGAGAGCGACCCGGGCCTCCCGCGCGGTCTTCTCGTCCACCGTGATCACATTCGGCACCCGTCCGGCGACCAGTTCCTCCAGCGCCCACACCAGGTGGGGGAGGTCGATCCGGTTCATGGTGGAGCAGTAGCAGACCGCCCGGTCGAGGAACATGATCTGCTTGTCCGGGTGGGCCAGCGCCAGGCGGCGAACCAGGTTCAGCTCGGTGCCGACCGCCCACGCCGAACCGGCCGGCGCCGCGTCCAGAGCCCTGATGATGTATTCGGTCGAGCCCACGTAGTCGGCCGCGCGGACCACGTCGTGACGGCACTCCGGGTGCACCAGGACGTTGACGCCGGGCACCCGCTCGCGCACCTCACGGACACTGTCGATGGTGAACCGGCCGTGCACCGAGCAGTGGCCGCGCCACAGGATCATCCGGGCGTTCCGCAGCTGCTCGCCGGTCAGGCCGCCGTGCGGCTTGTGCGGGTCGTAGAGGACGCAGTCGTCCAGGTCGAAACCCATCTCCAGAACCGCGGTGTTGCGGCCCAGATGCTGGTCGGGCAGGAAGAACACCTTCGACCCCTGCTCGAACGACCAGGTCAGGGCACGCTTCGCATTCGACGAGGTGCACACCACGCCGGAGTTGCGGCCGACGAAGCCCTTGATGTCGGCCGAGGAGTTCATGTACGTCACCGGGACGATCTGGTCGGTGATGCCCAGGTCCTCGAAGTGCTCCCAGGCCGTCTCCACCTGACCGAGGACGGCCATGTCGGCCATCGAGCAGCCGGCGGCGAGATCCGGAAGGATGACGCGCTGCGACGGCTTGGTCAGGATGTCCGCGCTCTCGGCCATGAAGTGCACGCCGCAGAAGACGATGAACTCCGCCTCCGGCCGGGCCGCCGCCTGCTGGGCCAGCTTGAACGAGTCACCCGTGACGTCGGCGAACTGGATCACCTCGTCGCGCTGGTAATGATGGCCCAGCACGAACACCCGGTCGCCGAGCGCCGCCTTCGCCGCCGTCGCCCGGGCCACCAGGCCCGGATCGCTGGGGGCGGGCAGATCGCCGGGGCAGTCCACACCCCGCTCGCTCGCCGGGTCGGTGCCGTGCCCGAGCAGGAGCAGAGCCACAGGGCTGTTCGAGGGTTCGGTCCAGGTCGACGTCACGCCTGACATGGTCGCACAGCGGATGAGACGGTAGCTGCGCCCCGGGCAGTGTGCTGCCACACTCGCGGAGTGCGCGTACTGATCTGTCCGGACAAGTTCGCCGGTACCCTTTCCGCCCCCGAAGTCGCCCGAGCCGTCGCCGACGGGTGGTCCGTCCCGGGTGACGTCCTCGTGCAACGCCCACTCGCCGACGGCGGGCCCGGTTTCGTCGAGGTCCTGGCCACCGCCCTGGACGGCCGGCGGATCCCGGTGGACACCGTCGACCCGCTCGGCCGCCCGGCCCGCGGCGAGATCCTGTACGCGAACGGCGTCGCCTACGTGGAGAGCGCCCAGGCGTGCGGCCTGCACCTGCTCACCGCCGCCGAACGTGACCCCAAGGTGACCACCTCGTACGGCCTGGGCCTGCTGATGACCGCCGCCGTCGAGACCGGAGCGGCCGAGGTGGTCGTCGGGCTGGGCGGCTCCGCGGTCAACGACGCCGGCGCCGGCATGCTGGCCGCGCTGGGCGCCGCCCCGGTCGACGGGTCCGGCTACGCCCTGCCGTACGGCGGGATCCCGCTGATCACCGCGGCCGCGCTGGGCGGTGTCCCGGCGTTGCGTCAGGTGCGCCTGGTCGCCGCCACCGACGTGGACAACCCGCTGACCGGCCTGCACGGCGCCAGCAACGTCTTCGGCCCGCAGAAGGGCGCCGACCGCGAGGACGTGCTCCGCCTGGACGCCGCCCTGGAGCACTTCGCCGGCGTGCTGGAGAAGGCGTTCGGGATCGAGGACCTGGCCACCCGCCCCGGCGGCGGCGCGGCCGGCGGTCTGGGCGCCGCGCTGATCGCTCTCGGCGGCACGGTCACCTCCGGCATCAATCTGGTGACGAGCCTGATCGGCCTGGACGCCGAGCTGGACGCCGCCGATCTGGTGATCACCGGGGAGGGCTCGTTCGACCACCAGTCGCTGCGCGGCAAGGTGGTCGCCGGGATCGCGGCCGGCGCCCGCGACCGGGGCCTGCCGTGCGTGGTGCTGGCCGGGCGCAACGAGACCGGGCAGCGGGAGGCCGCGGCCGCCGGGGTCACCGAGACGCACACCCTCGTGGAGCATTTCGGGAGCGTCGGGACCGCGCTCGCCGAACCCGCCCGTGGCCTGCGCGAACTCTCAGCGCGCCTGGCCGGGCAATGGAGCCGGGCGATCTGAGCGGCCGGATTGGGAATCCGGCGGAATCGGGTTAGCGTTGCCTGGTACGGCACATGACCGCACCTGGCAGGGAGATTACCTAGTGACCACTGAAGCGCACACCGAGTCGACCGAGGCGACCGCCCCGACCGGCGTCATCTTGACCGACGTCGCCGCGGTGAAGGTCAAGGCCCTGATCGAGCAGGAAGGGCGCGACGACCTGCGCCTGCGCATCGCTGTACAGCCCGGTGGCTGCTCCGGCCTGCGTTACCAGCTCTTCTTCGACGAGCGCTCGCTCGACGGGGACATCGTCAGCGACTTCGACGGCGTCGAGGTCGTGGTGGACCGGATGAGCGCTCCCTACCTGGCGGGCGCGACCATCGACTTCGCCGACCGGATCGACGCTCAGGGTTTCACGATCGACAACCCGAACGCGCAGAACTCCTGCGCCTGCGGTGACTCGTTCCACTGAGGCAACCTTTGAACAGGCCGTCCCGTTGAACGGGGCGGCCTGTTCGCTGTCGGCGGACCGGTAGTCTCTACCCGTAACGCCCCCTGTTCCCTACCCCGAGGGCCGAAATGAAGATCGCCGTCACCGGCTCGATCGCCACCGACCATCTGATGCACTTCCCCGGCAGGTTCGCCGAGCAGCTCATCGCCGACCAGCTGCACAAGGTGTCGCTGTCCTTCCTCGTCGACGACCTGGTGGTCCGCCGGGGTGGCGTCGCTCCCAACATCGCCTTCGGGATGGGCAAGCTGGGACTGCGCCCGATCCTGGTCGGTGCGGTCGGTGCCGACTTCGCCGACTACCGGTCCTGGCTCGAGCGGCACGGGGTGGACTGCGACTCGGTGCACATCAGCGACACGGCGCACACCGCCCGGTTCGTCTGCACCACCGACGACGACCTCAATCAGATCGCCTCGTTCTATGCGGGGGCGATGGCCGAGGCGCGCAACATCGAGCTGCAGCCGGTGCACGACCGGGCCGGCGGCCTCGACCTGGTGCTGGTGGGGGCGAACGACCCGGCCGCGATGATCCGCCACTCCGCCGAGTGCCGCGAGCGGGGGTACGCGTTCGCCGCCGACCCGTCGCAGCAGCTCGCCCGGATGGACGGCTCCGACGTGCTGAGCCTGATCAGCGGCGCGGACTACCTGCTGACCAACGAGTACGAGCGGTCCCTGCTGGAGACCAAGGCCGGCCTCACCGGCGACCAGGTGCTGGAGCAGGTGAAGGTGCGGGTCACCACGCTCGGCAAGGACGGTGTGGAGATCACCGGCCGGGAGATCGACCGGATTCACGTGCCGGTCGTGCCGGGGGTCATCGGCGAGGACCCGACCGGTGTCGGCGACGGGTTCCGGGCCGGCTTCTTCGCGGGCGTGTCCTGGGGGCTGGGGCTGGAGCGGTCGGCCCAGGTCGGCTCGCTGGTCGCCGCCCTGGTGCTGGAGACCGTCGGCACCCAGGAGTACGAGGTGCGCCCCGCCGACTTCCTGAAGCGGTTCGCGGGGGCGTACGGGGACGAGGCCGCCGCGGAGATCGCGCCGCTGCTGCCGGCGTGACCCCGACATGGTTCTAGCGGTTTTCGCCGGGCTCCCCGGAGTCGGCAAGAGCACCCTGGCCGCCGCGGTCGCAGCCGAGCTGCCCGCGGCGGTCCTCGCCGTCGACACGGTCGACTTCACGCTGCATCGCTACGGGGTGCAGGAGCCGCGGCCCGGCCACGCCGCCTACGGGGTGGTGGCCGCGCTCGCCGAGCAGCAGCTCCAGATCGGCCACCACGTGATCATCGACGCGGTCAATCCGGTCCGGTCGGCGCGGCAGATGTGGATCGACCTGGCCGACCGGATGGACGTGCCGTTGCGGGTCGTCGAGGTGATCTGCACCGACGACCTGGAGCACCGCCGCCGGGTCGAGGAGCGGTTCCGGGCGCGCGACCACGAGGGCATCCCGGACTGGGTGCGGGTGCTGGAGCGCCAGGCGGAGTACGAGCCCTATCTGGGCCCGCGCCTGGTCGTCGACACCCACCTGGCCAAGGACCCGGTGCCCTCGGTCGTCGGCTATCTCAGGTGACTCTGCGCACGTCGAAGGCGTGGCCGTCGGCCGCGACGAACTCCTGGCCCTTCATCCGGCACCAGGCGGGGATGTCGTTGGCCGCGGCCGGGTCGTCGGCGAGCACCCGCACGATCTCCCCGACCGCCACGCCCGGGACGGCCTTGGCCAGCCTGATCACCGGGATCGGGCAGCGCAGGCCCCGGCAGTCCAGCGTGATCAGATCCCGGCCTCCTTCCGGATGGCGGCCACCACGTCCGGCAGCACCGCCAGGAAACGCTCGACGTCCGCCTCGGTGGTCTCCCGGTGCAGCGACACCCGCACGTTGCCGTGGCTGAGCACGCCCATCGCCTCCAGCACGTGACTCGGGCGCAGCGTCGACGAGGTGCACGAGGACCCGGACGAGACGGCGAAACCGTGCCGGTCCAGGGCGTGCAGCAGGGCCTCGCCGTCGACGTACAGGCAGCTGAAGGTCACCAGGTGCGGCAGCCGCCCGGCCGGATCGCCGACGATCTCCACGTCCGGCACGGTGGCCGCCACCCGCTCCCGGATCCGGTCCACCAGCGCGCTCAGCCGCACCGCCTCGGTCTGCGCCTCGGCCACCGCGGCACGCAGACTCGCCGCCGCCGCGACCACGGCGGGCAGCGAGAGCGCGCCCGGGTGGCGGGGCCGATAAAGATCATCTTGAGGGTACGGGGAAAGCCAGCGCACACCCTTGCGCACCACCAGCACGCCGACTCCCGCCGGACCGCCCCACTTGTGCGCCGAGGCGCTGAGCAGTGACCAGCCCGGCGGCACCGGCGCCCGGCCCACCGTCTGCGCCGCGTCCACGAACAGCGGCACCCCGGCCTCCGCGCACAGCTCCGCGGCCGCCGCCACCGGCTGCACCGTGCCCACCTCGTGACTGGCGCTGATCAGGGCGGCCAGGGCCACCCCGTCGCCGCGGACCGCGGCCGCCCACGCGTCCAGGTCGAGCCGGCCGAGCCGGTCCACACCGACCTCCACCGCCTCGGCCGTCCGCGCGGCGTGCAGCACCGCCGAATGCTCGATCGCCGAGTGCGCCAGGATCCGGCCCACCCGTTTCCGGCCGGCCAGACCGCCCAGGACCGCCGCCTGCGCCGCCGCCGTGCCGGAGGGCTGGAAACTCACCTCGTCCACCCGTACGCCCAGGATCTCGGCGACCACCGCGGTGGCCGCCTCGTGCAGTCGCTGGGCCCGCCGCCCGGCCGCGTAGAGCCGGGACGGGTCGGCCCAGCCGTCGGCGAGGGCGGCGAGAAGCGCCTCCCGTGCCACCGGATGCGTGGGCGCCGCGGTGGCGGCGTCCAGGTAAGCCAGCGTCCCGGCCGGATCGCGTGTGTAATTCACAGGGGGAACGGTATCGTCCGCTTGTCCGGGTGTTTTGCTGGACGGTCGGTTCCGCGCCAGGGTCCTAAGCCCCCCGGTGGCTGGCCGCAGTGACCTGGTCGAGTAGTGTGCGACCGTCAGTGAGCCTTGCCGCCAGGTGTCCGATTTCGGCAGGCGGCGCTGCTAAGGAGGCAGAAGCAGGTGGGCGCAAGGAGTTCGGCCACACGGCCGCGGGCAGTAGGCCGGGCGGCCGGGCTGGTTCTCGGCGGCGCGACGCTGCTGACGCTGCTCTCGGGCTGTTCGATCGAGGACTGGGGATCCGCATTCGGTCACTTCGGCTGGCCGGGCCGGGGTATCAGTCTGCAGGCCCATGAGATGTACGACCTGTGGATCGCGTCGACGATCGCCGCTCTGACGGTGGGCGTCGGTGTGTGGGGCCTGATCTTCTGGTGTGTGATCCGGTATCGCAAGCGCGGCGAGGAACTGCCCGTGCAGACCCGGTTCAACATGCCGATGGAGACGCTCTACACGGTCGTGCCGATCCTCATCGTCGCGGTGCTCTTCTACTACACCGCGATCGTGCAGACCAACGTCGACAAGCTGTCCAAGAACCCGGACCAGGTCGTCGAAGTCGTCGCGTTCAAGTGGAACTGGCAGTTCAACTACCGTGACGGGATGGGCGAGAAGGCCAACACGGTCGCCTCGACCGTCGGCTCGTCCGACGTGATCCCGATCCTGGTCCTCCCGGTCGGTGAGAAGATCCGGTTCGAGGAGACCAGCAAGGACGTCATCCACTCGTTCTGGGTGCCGGAGATGCTGTTCAAGCGGGACGTGTTCCCCGGCAGCGTGCGCAACGTGTTCGAGGTGACCCTCGACAAGGAGGGCCGCTACGTCGGCCGGTGCGCCGAACTGTGCGGCACGTACCACGCCTTCATGAACTTCGAGCTGGTCGCGGTCTCGTCCGACGAGTTCGACCGGTTCCTCGCGGCCAAGAAGGCCGGGCAGACGACGCAGGCGGCGCTCACCACGATCGGCAAGGAGCCGTTCGCCACGACGACGTCGCCGTTCGACACCCGGCGTCAGCAGCACTCGTGGAACCAGCCCGAGACCGTAGCCGTAGGGAAGTAGGGGACTCTCGACGTGAGGACCGAATACAAGATCTTCGCCGCGGTCGCCGTGTTCCTCTTCGGCGCGGCCGCCGTCTACGGCGTGTACACCTACAACACCGGCAACATCTCGGGTACGTCGTCCGACGGCGGCTTCCAGGGCGGCACGGAGTGGGTCGGCGTGGTCGCCCTGATCCTGTCCGGGCTGCTGTGCGCGATGTGCGCGGGCTTCTTCTGGTTCGTCGCCCGGCGTATCGACCTGCGCCCGGAGGACCGCGAGGACGGCGAGATCGCCGAGGGAGCCGGCGAGGTCGGCTTCTTCAGCCCGGGCAGCTACTGGCCGTTCGGCATCGCGCTGGCGGCGGCGGTGGCCGGCATGGGCCTGGTGTTCTGGATGTGGTGGCTGCTGGCCTTCGGCCTGGCCGCCGTCGTCTTCGCCTCGTGCGGCCTGCTGTTCGAGTACTACTCGGGCACCCGGCACCCCGAGGCGCACCTCTGAGTCTCGGCTGACGAGGAAGCCCGCCGTCCCTTCGGGGAGCGGCGGGCTTCCTCGTCTCCGGACGTGATCAGCCCGGCGGGCGCGTCGCGGGCCCTGAGGGGCCCGGAGGGTCGCGGGTCCTCCACGGCGGGTTCGGGTAGGCGTACCCCTGAGTTCAGGCCGCGGCAGACCGCTGAGCGGGCGCTACACGCCGCTTCTTGCCGCCGGGGAGCCACGACAGGTGCACGACGATCGGGGCGACCACCTCGGCGGCGCCGCAGCGGGTGCAGACCAGTTCGGGGCACTCGTCGTGGCCGTCCTCGCACGGCGGCACCTCGAACAGCATGTCGCCGTCGCAGATGACGCAGCGCAGTTCGCGTTCCTCCACGGGTTTCTCCCTTCGCGGGAAGCCGGATTACCCGAATGTCATTCAGACGTTGTCACGGATAACGGACATACCCTGGCATTGTCGGCGGCGTGTTGCGGGATTCCCGCGGCTATTCGGCTCTCTTGGCCGCCTGCGCGGCACCCACCCAGCGGTCCAGCTGAGCCGTCGTGGCACCCGAGTCGATCGCCTCGGCCGCCCGCTTGATGCCGTCCCGCAGCGTCTCGTGGAAGTCGCCCGGGAAGCCGCTCTGCGCCGCGAACGCGGCCGCCGCGTTGAGCAGCACGGCGTCGCGCACCGGGCCCTGCTCACCGGCGAACGTCCGGCGGGCCACGTCGGCGTTGAACGCCGCGTCACCGCCGCGCAGATCGGCCGGAGCGCTCCGGGCCAGGCCCAGCTCCGCGGCGTCCACCAGCAGCTCCTCCACCTTGCCGTCCCGGGCCATCCAGACCCGCGTCGGCGCCGACGTGGTGAACTCGTCCAGCCCGTCCTCGCCGCGCACCACCAGCGCCGAGTCGCCGCGCCCGGCGAACACCTCGGCCATCACCGGGGCCATCCGCGGATCGAAGCAGCCGACCATGGCCGACGTCGGGCGGGCCGGGTTGGTCAGCGGGCCGAGCACGTTGAAGAAGGTCGGCACGCCCAGCTCACGCCGGGTCACCGCGGCGTGCCGCATGCCCGGGTGGTAGCGGGCCGCGAAACAGAAGCCGATGCCCGCCTCCTCGACCGTGCGGGCCACGCCGGCCGGGCCCAGGTCCAGCGGCAGGCCGAAGTGCTCCAGCAGGTCGGCCGTGCCGGTGGTGGACGACGCCGACCGGTTGCCGTGCTTGACCACGGTCACCCCGGCGGAGGCCGTGACGATCGCCGCCATCGTGGAGATGTTCACCGTGTTGGCCCGGTCGCCGCCGGTGCCCACCACGTCCACCGCCCGGGTCCGGGTCGCCTCCGGCAGCTCGACCAGCGTGGCGTTGGCGAGCATCGCCTCCACCAGGCCGGCCAGCTCCGCCGGCGTCTCGCCCTTGGACCGCAGCGCGATCGCGAACCCGGCGATCTGCACCGGCGTCGCGTTGCCGGCCATGATCTCGCCCATCGCCCACGCCGTGTCCGCGGAGGCGAGCTCCTCGCCGCGGAGCAGTGCGCTGGTCAGATTGGGCCAGGTGCGTGCGCCCATGGCGGGGCCTCCATACGGGGTGTCGTCAGAGTCAGCGGGGAACGGTGCCCAGGGTGCCGAGCGGGACGGCGCCGTCGCGGCGGCCGCGGAGCAGGCCGGCCACCGTCTGACCGGTGGTCACCGGGTCCAGCGGAGCCAGCAGCGTCGCGTCGACCTGCGCGAACGCGGCGAGCCAACGGTCCGCGGCGCGGGCGATCACCACACAGGTCGGCGGCGGCGTGAGGTACTCGTCCTTGGTCTGACGGGCGATGCCGATGCCGCCGGCGGGGGTCGCCTCACCGTCGAGCATCATCAGATCGATCTCGTACTCGTCGAGCAGCCGACGGCACTCCTCCCACGTGGCCGCCTCGCAGAACTCGACCTCGAGATCAGCGGCGGGACGCTTGCCGATGGCGAGCCGGATCCGGTCCCGCACGGCGGCGTCGTCGCTGTAGAGCAGAACGGTGTACTCGCTCATCTTGTGCCCCACCTCACGTCCTAGGTCTGGCCGATCGTACCGAACTGGTCATCCCGGGTCGGCCGCCGGGCGTACCGCGTTCTCGGCCGCCTCGGCGCGGTCCAGCGCCCGGTCGATCCGGCGGGCCTCCCGCTCCGACTGACGGACCCACTGGACCACCAGGATGCCCAGCATCGTGACACTGACGATCTCGCCACCGGCCCACAGGATGCCGCCCGCGGTGACCTGATCGGCCTTGGGATCCAGCCAGCTCAGGCCGAGGTTCGGGTACCAGTCGCCGCCGAGCAGCTCGGTGCTCTGCATGATCGTCAGCCCGAGCACCGTGTGGAACGGCACACTCAGCACCATGAGCAGAGCGCGGCCCGGGTACGGCCAGCGGTTCGGCAACGGGTCCAGGCCCAGCAACGGCCAGAAGAAGAGGCAGCCGGTCACGATGAAGTGCAGGTGGACGAACTCGTGCACCCAGACGTGCTCCAGGGTCTGCCGGTACGCGCCGGTGAAGTAGAGGACGAACGGGTTCGCGATGAACAGTCCGAACGCGACCAGCGGAAACGTGAGCACGCGTACGTAGCGGCTGTGCACGAACGCGAGCAGGGTCTTGCGGGGCGGGCCGTGCAGCACCCGCAGCGCCAGGGTGGTCGGCGCGCCGAGGGCCAGGAAGATCGGGCCCACCATGGACAGCACCATGTGCTGGACCATGTGCACGGAGATCATGGTCGTGTCGTAGGCCTCGATCCCGGTGACCGTCACCGCCGCGATCGACCCGAGTCCACCCGCGACGAACGCCGCGGTCCGCCCGGCCGGCCAGTGATCGCCGCGCTGTCGGAGGCGCCAGACGCCATACCCGTAGAGCGCCGCCGAGACCAGTAACCCCAGCGCGATCAGGCTGACGAGGTTGACCTCGGTGAAGATGGCCGCCGGGCTGAAGGGCGGAAGTCCAGTATCTCCGCCATCGGCCGCGAGAGGGGGCAAAACGTGAGGACGCACCCTTCGAGGCTAGGCCTACCCGCTGGTCACGGAATATTCCGGGCCTCCCACTGGGCCGGATTGGGGACCCCGAGGGACCTTGGACCTATCTTGGATGAATAATGAGGCCGTGACTGCGGCAGCCATCGACAAGAGCCGGATCCATTCGCTGACCCGACCGAACATGGTCAGCGTCGGGACCATCGTGTGGCTCTCCAGCGAGCTCATGTTCTTCGCGGCGTTGTTCGCGATGTACTTCTCGATCCGCGCGGCGGACTACAGCCTCTGGGAGCACCACACCAAAGCGCTGAACATCCCCTACGCCACGACGTTCACGGTGATCCTGGTCCTCTCGTCGGTGACCTGCCAGTTGGGTGTCTTCGCCGCGGAGAAGGGCGACGTGTTCGCGCTGCGTCGCTGGTTCACGATCACGTTCGTGATGGGCTTGATCTTCGTGCTCGGCCAGGTGAACGAGTACGTCGAGCTCGTCGGCCACGGCGTCAAGATCAACGGCGACGGTTACGGCTCGATGTTCTACCTGACGACCGGGTTCCACGGTCTGCACGTGACCGGTGGACTGATCGCCTTCATCGTCTACATGATCCGGACGACCATGGGCCGCTTCACACCGGCTCAGGCCACCTCGGCCATCGTCGTGTCCTACTACTGGCACTTCGTCGACGTGGTGTGGATCGCCCTGTTCCTCATGATCTATTGGCTTCAGTAACAGCGCCGACGGCGAGGATCGCAACAACAAACCAGAGGGACATAACCCATGACTTCTGACACCCCCGCCCGCAGGCGTGGCCGGGTGTTCTCCCGGCGGCGCGGCGCGCCCAGCCGGGTGCGCCGGAGGCTCGGCGCCGCGGCGCGCATGCTTGCCGCCCTGGTGCTGGCCGGCGGCGTCTACACCGCGTTCGCCCCGGGCGCGTTCGCCGAGGACAACGTCCCGCTCTCCGCCCCCGCCCAGGAGGGCAAGGCGCTCTACGACACCAGCTGCATCACCTGTCACGGGCGTGACGGACAGGGTGTCGAGGGGCGTGGACCCAGCCTGATCGGCGTCGGCTCCGCCTCGGTGGAGTTCCAGGTCGGCACCGGCCGCATGCCGATGACCCGCCAGGAGGCACAGGCGGAGCAGAAGCCGCCGCAGTTCGACGAGACCCAGACCAAGCAACTCGGACAGTACGTCCAGGAGCTCGGCGGTGGTCCCGAGGTGCCGGAAGGCCCGCTCGTCAAGGACCTTGAGAGCAACCCGAACGCGCTGGCCGACGGCGGCGAGCTGTTCCGGGTCAACTGCACCTCCTGTCATGGTTTCGGCGGCGGCGGCGGCGCGCTCTCGTCGGGCAAGTTCGCCCCGGGCCTGCACGACGCCACGGCCGAGCAGATCTACGCCGCCATGCTGACCGGCCCGCAGAACATGCCGGTCTTCGGTGACAACCAGCTCTCGCCCGACGAGAAGAAGCAGATCATCACGTACATCCAGCTGCAGCTCCAAGAGGACAAAGACCCGGGCGGTCTGTTCAACCTGGGCCGTTACGGACCGTCGACCGAGGGCATGGCCATCTTCCTGGTCGGCATCACGCTGCTGGTCTTCACGTCTCTCTGGATTGCGGGGAAGTCATGACGGCCGTCCACCACGACTCCGGCGAGACGGGTACGCCGGTCGACGTCAACGACCCGCACCTGACGCGGTTCGACATCGTCAAGGAAGGCCTCCGGCGCGACGACATCGAGATCGTCACGTACGAGTCGCACTTCCACGGGCAGAACTCCAAGGCGGAGAAGCGGGTCGTCCGCAACATCGCCATCCTGTTCCTGCTCTCCGGGCTGTTCACCGCGGCGTTCGTGGTCTTCTACATCGTGTGGCCGTGGCACTTCGAGCTCGGCCACACGATGAGCGACTACTACACGCCGATCCTGGGCATCACGCTCGGCCTCGGCCTGCTGGCGCTCGGCTTCGCGATCCTGGCCTGGGCGAAGAAGCTGCTGCCGCACGAGCTGTCCATCCAGCAGCGGCACGGCGAGCCGTCGAGCGACGACGAGCGGCTGATCACCGGGCAGACCATGCTCTACGTGGCGGACGAGCTGGGCGTCCAGCGCCGGCCGCTGCTCAAGGGCGCGATCGGCCTCGGCATGCTGCCGCTCGGCGTGGCGGCCGGCGCCCCGCTCGTCGGCGCGCTGATCCAGAACCCGCACAAGGATCCCGAGCCGATGATGTACCGCACCGGCTTCAACCCGGTGACCAACGGCAACAAGCTGGTCCGGCTCACCCGGGACGACGGCAGCCCGATCCGGCCCGAGGACATCAGCGCCGGCGGCCAGATGACCGTCTACCCGGGCATCCCGCACGGCGCCACCAACAAGCACGCCGACTCGCCGACGCTGCTCATCCACCTGCGGGCGGACGACGCGGCCGAGACCCGGAAGAACGCCGAGAACGACAAGAACGGCCGTAACAAGGGCTCGATGTACGGCAACTATGTCGCGTTCTCCAAGATCTGCACGCACGCCGGCTGCCCCGCCAGCCTCTACGAGCAGCAGACCAACCGTCTCCTCTGCCCGTGCCACCAGTCGCAGTTCCTCATCACCAACAACGCGCAGCCGGTCTTCGGGCCCGCGACTCGGCGTCTGCCGATGCTGCCGCTTACAGTGGACGAGGAAGGTTTCTTCGTGGCAGCGTCCGACTTCAAGGACACCGTCGGACCTGACTTCTGGGAGCGGCCGTGAAGCGCCGAAAGATGGACCTCTCCGAGGCTCCGACCAACCTCGCCAAGGGGGTGGACGACCGGTTTCAGGCCGCCACCCCGCTGCGCGGCCTGCTGAACAAGGTCTTCCCCGACCACTGGTCGTTCCTCCTCGGCGAGATCGCCCTGTTCTCGTTCATCGTGCTGCTGCTCAGCGGCGTCTTCCTCACCCTCTTCTTCGACCCGTCGATGAAGGAGGTGGTGTACGACGGCTCCTACGTGGGCCTGCGCGGCACCATGATGTCCGCGGCCTACGAGTCGTCGCTGCACCTGTCGTTCGAGGTCCGCGGCGGCCTCTTCATGCGGCAGCTGCACCACTGGGCGGCGCTGCTGTTCATGGCGTCGATCATCGTGCACATGGCCCGCGTCTTCTTCACCGGCGCGTTCCGCAAGCCGCGTGAGATCAACTGGGTCATCGGCATCCTGCTGTTCCTGCTGGGCTTCTTCGCCGGCTTCACCGGCTACTCGCTCCCGGACGACGGCCTCTCCGGCACCGGTCTGCGCATCGCCTCGGCGATCATGCTGACCATGCCGGTCATCGGCACCTGGCTCTCGGCGTCGATCTTCGGCGGCGAGTTCCCCGGCGAGTTCATCATCGGCCGGTTCTACATCGCGCACGTGCTGCTCATCCCGGGCATCCTGCTCGCGCTGATCGCCGCCCACCTGGGCATCGTGTTCAAGCAGAAGCACACCCAGTGGCCGGGCCCGCTGCGCACCAACGAGAACGTGGTCGGCGAGCGCATGTTCCCGCGCTACGCGATGAAGCAGGGCGGCTTCTTCATGGCCGTCTTCGGTGTCATCGCGCTGATGGCGGGCCTGTTCCAGATCAACCCGATCTGGCTGTTCGGGCCGTACCGGGCGTCCGAGGTGTCGTCCGCCTCGCAGCCCGACTTCTACGTCATGTTCATGGACGGCCTCGTCCGGCTCATGCCGAACTGGCAGATCTACATCGGTGACTACAGCATCCCGCCGATGTTCTGGCCGGCCGTCGTGGGCCTGGGCGCGCTGTTCACACTGCCCATGGCGTACCCGTGGCTGGAAGCGCGCAAGCTCAAGGACAAGCGCACCCACCACCTGCTCGAGCGTCCCCGCGACAACCCGGAGCGCGTCGGCATCGGCATGATGTCGCTGACGTTCTTCCTGGTCGCCACGCTCTCCGGCGCCAACGACGTCATCGCCGACAAGTTCCACATCAGCCTGAACGCGATGACCTGGGCCGGCCGTATCGGCCTGCTCCTGCTGCCCCCGCTGGCCTACTACATCGCGGTCCGCATCTGCCTCGGTCTCCAGCAACACGACCGCCAGGTGCTGGCACACGGTGTCGAGACCGGCATCATCAGGCGCCTCCCGAACGGCCAGTTCGTCGAGATCCACCAGCCGCTCGGCCCGGTCGACGACCACGGCCACCCGGTCCCGCTGGAGTACGCCGGCTGGGTCGTCCCCAAGAAGATGAACCGCGTCGGCGCGCTCGCCCCGGCGATCAAGGGCTTCTTCTACCCGGTCGAGAAACCGGCCGAGATGCCGATCTCCCCGGCCGTGGGCGGCGCCACGAAACGCGAGGAGATCAAGTCCGGCCGCTGAGGCCGCGTCCCACTCTCCGGAAGGCCCGTCAGGCATCTGCCTGGCGGGCCTTCTACCGTTCCGCGGTACGGGCGTGTTCGGCTGGTCGTGGGCGCTGTCTCAAACGCTCCGAGAGGGCGCCCACGACCAGCCGAGGCAAGATCGACTACGGCGCATCGCCACCTGCGAACGGACACATCCTCCGTAGGAGGCTCCGGCTCGTTCCTCCGTGCGAATAGTTGCCCGGTCCAGGCCGCGGTAGGGGCCTGGGTTCGCCTGGCGCAGGCCCTGTGGTGGGCGGTGGTGGCCGGGTTGGTCTGTCCTGCCTTGAGGTGAGGGCGGCCACGGTCTGCCTGCGCTGTCGCGTCCGCCTCTGCGGTGGGGCCCGGCCATGTCGTTCCCCCGAGCGGCGCCAGACAGCGCACACTCCTGGCAGCGGCGTGCCGGGCGGGCCGGAGCGGGCGGTCAGCCGACCGGTACGACCTCCACCCGGCCGCGTTCGGTGAGCAGATCGACGAGGTAGTCGACCTCGTCGCCGCCCAGGCTCGTCCGGGCCACCGGGAAGTGGCTCCACTCCAGGCGGAACGGTGTGGTGGCGCCCCAGCAGCCGTTGAGGCAGTCGTCGACGGCGTCGAGGTTCCACCCGAAGTAGCCGCCGGGGCCGTTGACCGCCTCGCCGAGAGCGCAGTAAAAACCGTTCACGTCGGTCACGTGCCGGCCGTCCAGGTGGTAGACCGTGCCCGCGGGCCGGTCCGCGATGTCGTGCCGGTGGTCGGCCAGGGCCAGCCGCAGCCACTCGTGACGCATGCCGGTGTCCAGGTCGCGCCAGGTGCCCGGGGTGGTGGGCCGGTGCTCCAGCCAGTCGTCCCAGAGCGGCCGGGCCCGTGCCGGGATCGGGTCGACCATCCCGCCGTCGAGGTCGACGTCGAACAGGTCCGGGCCGAGCGGAGACGGCCGGACAGCAGCCACGTCCGCGAACACACCCGGTTCGAGGGTGCGCAGCGCCCGCCCGTCGGCGGCCCGGCCCGACAGGGAGGCGGTGATCCGCAGGTTTCCCGGGCGCCAGTCCGCCAGCAGCTCCCGGAACCACGGCTCCGGCCGGAACCCGATCAGGCGCACGCTGGGCGGCTCCAGCTCCGGCCGCGAGCGGTAGACGCCCTCGACCGCACGGCACCGGGCCAGTGTGGTGTCGTCCGGCAGGCAGAGCCGGAACCCGTCCACGGACACGGCCGGCATCGCGCGAACCGGCCGCAGATGGTGCTCGGCGTGCACCCGCCCGGTCAGCTCGACCCGGCCGTCCCCGGCGCCCGCCACGGTGACGTCACGCAGCCAGGTGCCGTGCGGCGCCTGCCCGTGCAACGAGGCTTCCAGGCACACCTCGCCGAGGCGGCCCCGCAACCCCGGCTCAGGATCGCAGTCCACCAGCGCGAACCGCTCCAGCCCGGGATCGGGCAGGTCGGCGAAGAGGCCGTCGACCTCGGCGCAGACCCCGACCGGCCGGGACGGCTCGGTCTCCGGCAGGTCGTCGCTGAACTCGTCCTCCAGCAGCCAGCGCGGGCGCAACGTCAGTCGGCGTCCGGCAGGCCGATGGCGAACGCGTCTTCCAGGTCGTGCTTCGAGTAGGCGCGGAACGCCACGAACGTCTCGCTGTTGACGACGCCGGGAGTCTTCGAGATCCGGCCCGCGATCACCTCGGCGATGTCGTCGAAATGCGGCACCCGGACGATCGCGATCAGGTCGACGCCACCGGCCACCGAGTAGACCTCGCTCACCCCGTCCAGCGCAGCCAGAGCCTCGGCCACCTCGGGGATCGAATCGGTGGCGCAGTCGATGTGGACGATCGCGGTGTTCACCAGCGCACTCCTCGGCTGTGCGGACGAAAGTGGGTCGCGCTCATGCTATGCCCACCCGGCACCGGCCCGCATACGCCCTCGGTCCTGCCCCGCCGCTCACGCCGCAGCGGCCCCGGAGGTAAGCGGCGAAACACCCTTTGCACCCGGACGACAGCGGGCGGGTCGGAGGCGATCAGCCTGGCCACCGTGTGTGCGCTTCTTGCGTGTTGAGTTGGGGCCACGCCCGGTGACCATGCGGCAGGTGTCGTCGCCTCCCTGGTGGCC
>NZ_JBFAMR010000107.1:0-20023 GCF_040656595.1 Actinoplanes sp. NPDC049802 | reverse complement strand
GCCGGGGTGCAGAAGATGCCGGCGCTCACGCTCTTCGCGGTGCTGATCGGCGTGATCACGCCGGGCCCGTTCCTCGTGGTCGTGGTCAGGCGGTGGACCGGGAACGCAGGCCCGCGATCGCGCCGACGACCAGGCAGATGCCGGCGAAGACCAGCAGGGTCGCGCCGATCAGCAGGAACGTGGCCAGGCCGAGGCCGGGCCACACCAGGATGCCGATCGCGGCCAGCAGCACGGCCACGCCGAGCGCGATCCGCCAGCCGCCGCCCGGCTCGTGCCGGCCGAACGCCACCACGATCTCGCCGAGGCCGTCCAGGATCCAGCCGATCGCGACGATCAGCAGCAGCAGGCTCAGCGAGCCGGTGGGGTTCTGCAGGCAGACCACGCCGACCAGGGTGACCAGCACCCCGAAGATGCCGGCGAGCCACCTCGTCACGGCGGGCGCCTCCTTGGAGATGAGCGCCACGACGGCCCGGGACACCCCCATCACCAGCAGATTCAGCCCGAACAGGAAGGCGACCACCCGCAGGGTGGCCTCCGGCCAGGCGAACGCCACCACGCCGATCGCCGCCACCAGGACGCCGGCGATCAGCCGCAGCCAGTAGGTCATCAGGGTCCTCCTCACTCATCTTCGGTACGGGCGGCGCCGCCGCCGTTCCAGTTGCGGGGGCGCCAGTTCTCGACCACCTTGGCCACCGCGGTGACCAGGAACAGCGAACCGGTCAGGGCTTCCAGGACGGCGATCGTGCGGGCCGGGTCGGCGGCCGGAACCAGGTCGCCGTACCCCGTGGTGGTCATGGTCACGAAGCTGAAGAACAGCGAGTCCGACATGCTCGGGTCGCCGTTGTCGCCGAACAACGGTCCGGGCTGGATGGCGGCCAGGCACTGGTAGGCGAACCCGAACGCCATCCCGATCAACAGGTAGGCGGCCAGCGCCCCGAGCAGGGTCTGCCGGTCGACGCCGCGGTGGGTGCCGAGGTGCCGCACGATGGAGAACGGCGCCAGCAGATAGAGGGCGCTGGCCGCCAGGAACGTCCAGCCGATCAACGGGGTGTCCTGCGACATCAGCAGGTTGAGCGCCGCCACGACCACGGCGCACAGGAAGACGGCGGCCGCGGCGTACCGCATCCCGCTGCGGGCCCGGGAGACCCGCAGCGCCTGCCACACGGTGATGGTCTGCACGACCAGCAGAACCGCCAGCTGCCAGCGCTCCCGGACCAGGAGCGCCAGCACGTACGTACCGATGATCAGGATCAGCACCAGGCCGTAGCCGGTCCGCGGCCGCACTTCGATCATCGCGGAGGTTCCGGCTCCTCGGACGCCGGCAGCCGCCGCACCTCGATGAGGCGCAGCCCGAGCCCGTGGATTCGGGAGATCAGCCCGACCACAGCCGATTGATCCGGCAGTGAGCCGTGCAGCACCGTCTCGGGCGGCTCCACACTCACCGTCAGATCTCGTAGTTCCGTTAGAAGTTCATCGGGAATCACCCCGGAAACCCTGACCTGATAAGTCGGCTCAGGCATTGCCCCTCCTCTTTCGTCCCCTCTGGACCAGCCTGTCGACGTGGCCGGCACGGCGCGTCATTCCTCGCGGATGACGGACAGGTCAAGCCGCGTTCTCCGTCTCGGTGCCGCGGACCCGGGAGTGGAACAGGCCGAGCTTGAACAGCCGCTCCAGTCGCCGGACCGTGAACGGGTGCGACATCGGCAGCTGGGCCAGCTCGACCCAGAAACCGCGCAGCTGCTGTCCCTGGCGGACCAGTTCCTCCACGTCGGTGGTGTGCTCGGTGTGCCGGCCGGAGGCGAGCAGCACCAGGCCGGACGCGCCGGACGGGCAGAGATGGGCGCCGTGCCGGTCGCAGGAGTACTCCCGCAGCCGTGACAGCGTCGGCCCGAGGATCGGGATGCGCTCGGAGTAGGCGACCGACAGCTGGTACCAGAGGCCGACGTGATGCAGCCGGATGTGGCCCAGCTCGTGGCCGAGGATGAATCGCAGGCCGTCCCGGTTGCTCTCGTACAGGTTCACGAACAGCTCGTTGGCCAGGACCACGTAGTCGTGGCCGGTGGCCTGGGCCGCGAACGCGTTCAGCGTGCCGTTGCCGTTGGCCAGGAACAGCTGCGGGCGGCGCCGCAGTCCCAGCTTGTGGGCGAAGTCGTCCATCGTCCGGTAGAGGTCGCCGTACTGCTTGGGCGACAGCTGGACGGCGGTGCCGCGGATCGACGCACGTTGCGTCTCACGGATCACGATCAGCGCGGGGACGAACAGCAACAGGCCGATGAAGGCCGAACGGACGGTCACCGCCCATCCGCTGTCCTGCAAACGCTCCGGAAGGTACGGCAGGGTGATCGCCGCCTGGATGATCGCCCAGACGATGATCACGTTGAGCACCACCATGAATACATAGAACGGCAGTTCGGCGGGATGCCGAAGCTTGCCGTGTACGGCGCCATGCCGTTGTTTCGTCGACACTGCGGTCCTCCTGTCCAGCTGTTCACCCAGATGAGCGCCGACGATCCACCGCGCGGGCGGCCCCCGCCTCATCCCGCCGGAATGAGGACCGGCGGCCGTGGCGCCGCGACGCTTCGGAGCAGACCCGTACGCGAAGGGAGTTCCGCCATGTCATCGACCCGGCGCAATCTCGCCCGGCTCGCCTTCCTGGCCGCCGCGGCCGCCGTGGTGCTGCTGATCGTCGTGGCCGGCCTGCGGGCCAGCCTCGGCATGCTGCTGGCCGCCGTGCTCGGCAGCGCCGCCGGGCTGGCCGCCGCCTGGTGGTTCCTCACCCATCGCGGGGTGCAGCGGTGGCTGGCCGGCGTGGTGGTGGTACTCGCGCCGCTGACGGTCACCGTCTTCTACGCCCGCAACCGGCTGTTGTGGGTGGTGATCCTGTTCGGTGCGCTGTGGGCGGCGGCGGTGATGGCCGGGCGGCGGGCGCTGGCCGAGGAACGGGACGGTCCGGAGGAGTTCGAGACCCCGGCGCCGCGTCACCCGTACCTGATCATGAATCCGCGCTCGGGTGGCGGGAAGGTGGAACGGTTCCGCCTGGCCGAGCGGGCCCGCGCGCTCGGAGCGCGGGTGTACGTCATCGACGGACCGAACGTGGACGTCGCGGAACTGGCCCGGCAGGCGCTGCGCGACGGCGCGGATCTGCTCGGCGTGGCCGGCGGCGACGGCACGCAGGCGCTGGTCGCCGGGATCGCGGCCGAGCACGGGGTGCCGTTCCTGGTGATCTCGGCGGGCACCCGCAACCATTTCGCGCTGGACCTGGGCCTGGACCGGGAGGATCCGTCGACGTGCCTGGACGCGCTCACCGACGGTGTGGAGGTGCACATCGACCTGGGCCGCATCGGCGACCGGACGTTCGTCAACAACGCCTCGTTCGGGGCGTACGCGACGGTGGTGCAGAGTCCCGCCTACCGTGACGACAAGGTCGGCACCACGCTGGACCTGCTGCCGGCGACCCTGGCCGGGCAGAACGGCCCGGCGCTGGAGCTGCGCGTGGACGGGCTGACCGTCACCGGCCCGCAGGCGGTGCTGGTCAGCAACAACCCGTACGCCACCGCCGACATCGCCGGGCTGGGCCACCGGCCCCGGCTGGACCAGGGCACCCTCGGCGTGCTGGCGGTGACGGTGCGCGGCACGGCCGACGCGGCCCGGCTGGTCAGCGGCCGCGGCCGGGCCCGGTCGGTCCTGATCCGGTCGGTCACCACGGCCGTGGTGGACGCCGGCGCGCCGGAGGTGCCGGTCGGCGTCGACGGCGAGTCGATCATGATGCCCACCCCGGTGACCTGCGAGATCCGTCCGGCCGCGTTGCGGGTGCGGGTGCCGCGGCGCCGTCCCGGGGTGCCGCCGGCGCTGCCCGAGATGGACTGGACACGACTGCGGCGGCTGGCTCTCGCCAACCGCCGCAGCACCGTCTGACCCGTCCGTCACCGGCGGCGGACCACCCGGCGGGTCACTCGCCGTGCGGTACGCCGGCCGGTGCGCCGGGCCACTCTCCTGGTTCCGAACATGTCCACCACTTCCCTTCTCAGCTGTTGCGGTAGGCCGTTTCGAGGTCGTGCAGTTCCTTGGCCTCCTCGGCGGCGAGCAGGCCGATCCCGACCAGGTCCAGCGGGCTGATGAACCCGTCGGACAGCCGGAATCCGCCGGCCCGGGCGATGGCGTCGCGCAGCGGCACCGCCCAGTGGTGCTCGATCAGCAGCAGCGCCGCGGCGCTGTCGTTCGGGATGTCGCCGAGCACGTCCCAGGCCCGGTCGTCGTCGAAGACGGCCACCCCGTCCTCGACCGCGGCGGCCCCGACCATCGCGCCGGCGATCATGCCCTCCTCGCCCTCGATGCCGAGGCCGATCAGGGCGCCGACCTTGCTGCCGAGCTCGACCGCCTCGTCCTGGGTGAGGTTGCTCAGGTGCTCGACCTCCACCTCGCCGTCGGCGTCCTTGTACACGGCGAGCGCGTCGATCACGCGAACGGTGTCGCTCTGCCGCAACCTCTCCAGCTCAGCGATGACCTCACCGTGGAAGTTCGGGTGTCTGAAGCCCAGCACGATCAGCTGGACGGGTCCGATGGACATGCTCTTCCGCTCCTCCACTCGACCATTTCGGGGCGTGACCACGCCCCGGTCCGATACTCCGGCCGGTCGGCCGACAGCCGCCTCATCCGGTACGGGTGAGGACGCGACCGCCCCGTTCCCGGTCCACTTGGGCCAGACCCGAGCATCGAGGAAGGGAAGGCAACGACATGGCAACCCTTGTCGCCATCGGCTACGACGACGAGACCACCGCGACGGCAGCGTCACTGGAGGCGCACCGTTTGGCCAAGGACCTGATCATCCAGCCTGACGCGATCGCGGCGATCATCCGCGACAAGGAGGGCAAGTTCCACGTCACCACCAGCCATCACGAGGTGGCGGCCGGCACCACCTGGGGCATGTTCTGGGGATTCTTCTTCGGGCTGCTGTTCTTCATCCCGGTGCTGGGCATGGCTGTCGGCGCGGGACTCGGCGCGCTGACCGGCAAGCTGGGCAAGAACGCGATCAGCAAGGAGTTCCAGTCCCAGGTACGGGACCTGCTCCAGCCGGGCACCTCGGCGCTGTTCCTGGTCGTCGAGAAGGTCACCCCGGACAAGGCGATCCAGGCGCTCGCCCCGTTCGGCGGCACCGTGCTCAAGTCCTCGCTGTCCAAGGAGGCCGAGGCCGAGCTCCAGGACGCCCTGCACGGCACCGAGCAGTCCGCCTGACATGAACCGCTCCCCGGGGCTCGTCACCATCGCGACGGCCCTCTGTGTGCTCGCCGCCGGCGCTGGTTGCGCCGGCGGCGACGCCGCGGAGGCCGAGGCCGTCCCGGCGGTCTGCGAGAGTTTCGCGGCCGTCCAGAACACCGTCACCCACATCAGACAGGCCAACGTCTCGGAGAACGGGCTCACCGCGCTGCGGCCGTACGTCTCCGAGCTCATCGAACAGCTCAAGCAGCTCGCCGTCGACGCGCAGGCACAGTTCGGTCAGCAGGCCGACCAGCTGCGGGCGTCGGTCGACGTGCTGTCCGCGAGCGTCGACACGGCGCGGGAGAACCCGAACCGGGCCAACCTCGGCACCGTACGGCAGGCCGTCGACGGGGTCCGGGACACCGCCCGGGCGCTCGCCGATTCGCTCAAGAACACCTGCTGACGTGCTCCTGCGGCGCCTCGACGATCTCCAGCGGCGCCGGCCCGTCCTGGGTTTCCCGTACGCCGTGATCTGCAAGTACTCCGACGACTACGGTCTCCGGGAGGCCGCGCTCATCACCTACTACGGCTTCCTCAGCCTCTTCCCGATCCTGCTTCTGGGAGTGGCGGTGGTGTCACGGGTGCTGGCCTCCCGGCCCGAACTGCGCCGGGAGCTGATCGCGGCGATCGTGCCGCCCGGGCTGCAACCGGGCATCGAGGCGTCGATGGCGGACCTGTCCGCGTCGCGTACCGCCCTGATCGCGGGGCTGATCGGGCTGGTCTTCTCCGGGCTCGGCGTGGTGCTCTCCGCGTACGAGACCCTGAACCACCTGGCGGCCGTCCCGATCCGGCGTCGGGCCGGCGTCGTGTCCCGCTACCTGCGCGCGGCCGCCGGCCTGATCGTCATCCTGATCGCGGCGGTGGCCGCCGGGGCCCTGACGGTGGCGGGCGGCTCCGGGCCCGGGCTGATCGGTGAGGCCGCCGTCGTCTTCGCCGCGCTGCTCGTGCTCACCCGGCTGCTGCTGATGCGCCGGGCGCCGATGCGTGCCGTGTGGCCGGCCGCCGCGATCGGCGCGGTCGCGGTGACCGGGGCGCTGAGCCTCGCCGCCGCGGTGCTGCCCGGCATGGTTCAGCGGGCCGGGCGCGTCTACGGCGCGTTCGCCGGGGCGGCCGGCATCTTCACCCTGCTCTATCTGCTCAGCAACGTGCTGGTGATCGCGGCCGAGGTGGCCGCGGTCCGCCATGCCCGGCTGTGGCCGCGGGCCCTGGACCCGGCCCGGCCGACCGAGGCCGACGCCCGGGCCATGCGGCTGCTGGCCCGGGAGCAGGAACGGCTGCCGGCCGCCCGGATCGACTACGAACTCCGCTGAGCCCCGGCAGGAGGGCCGGCGCCCGTGCGGTCGCCGGCCGCCCCGCCCGGATCGGATCGGCTACGCGCTCGGTTGAGTCCTCGGCAGGAAGGCCGCCGCCACCAGGCCGACGAGACCGGCGGCGGCGACCGCGAGCATCGCCAGCACGTACGCCCGCCCCGGCGCCGTGCTGTCCACGCCGGCCACCAGGATCGTGCCGGCCAGCGCCGCGCCCAGCGACGAGCCCAGGTTGGACACGCTGCGGGACAACCCGGAGATCTCGCCCTGAAGCTCCTCGCCGAAACTCGACTGGACGACGTTGACCGACGGGGTGAGCATCCCGCCCAGACCCAGCCCGATCACGAACAGGCCGGGCACCATCACCCACACCGAGTCCGACGACCGGCCCAGGGTCAGCAGCAGCGCGATCCCGGCGATGGTCACCACGAACCCGGCCATGATCAGGGTGCGCTGCGGCCGCAGGCGGGCCATCCGCTCGGCGCCCAGCGACGAGATCAGCACCCCGGCCGTGGTGGCGGTGAACACTCCTCCGGTCTCGATGGCGTTGAAGCCGCGGACCACCTGGAGGTACGTCGACACCACGAACGACGAGCCCATCACCATGAGCCACTGCATGTTCTGGGTGACCAGGCCCAAATTGGAGGCCCGGTTGCGGAACAGCGCGAGGCTCAGCAGCGGCTCCCGCCCGGACCGTTCCCGGCGCCGCATCAGGACGAAGAACCCGGCCAGAACCAGCCCTCCGGCGATCAGCAGGCCGATCATCAGCCCCGGGTCGTCGTCGGCGGCCAGGATGCCGAGCACGATCAGGATGAGGCCGGCCGACGAGAGCACCGCACCGCCCACGTCGAACGGCCGGGACCGGTCGGCGGGCAGCGGGTCCCGCACGGCCCGGCGGCTGAGCAGAACGATCACGAGGACGATCAGGGCCTGCGCCACGAACGCGGCACGCCAGCTCACGGCGTACGCGATGAAACCGCCGATGAGCGGGCCGGCCACCGCGCCGACACCACCCATGGCGCTGATCGCGCCGAAGGCGCGGGCCCGGGAGCCCAGATCCTTGAACAGCAGCGTGGTGAGGATGTAGACGGGTGGGATGAGCAGCGCCGTCCCGACGCCCTCGAGGACGGAGTAGCCGATGATCAGCACGGCCAGATCGGGCGCGACGGCGCTCAGCAGCGCCCCGGAGCCGAACAGGATCAGGCCCACGATCAGGCACCGTTTGCGGCCGAACACGTCGGTGAGCTTGCCGCCGGGGATCATCAGGGCGGCCATCACCAGCAGGAACAGTGTGATGGCCAGCTGGACGCCCTGGACCGTGGTGCCCAGGTCCCGGCTGATGTCGCTGATCATCACGTTCATGTTGGAGCCGGCGAAGCTGCAGATGAACTGTGCCAGCGCGAAGGCGATCAGCGCTCGGCGCAACCCGGTCGGGAATCGTCCGGTCCTGGACTTCTCTTGGGTCATGCGGCCGAGCCTCGCCGCTCACGGCGAGGCGGGCATCCTCCCCGGCGTATGAGGCGGCTCAGGACCGCAGGTCGCGGCTCCACCGTGGGCCGACCTCGAGCCAGTCACGCTGCCAGGCCTTGGCCCGGTGCCGGTCCAGCAGAATCAGGCCGATCTTGCGAAGGCCGTTCAGCGCGGCCGCGGCCAGGACGATCATCACGACCGCGACCAGCCCCGCCTTGGCGACCGGATTGTGGTCGGACGGCGCCGCGCGCTGCTCGCCGCTGCGGGTCACCCAGAGGGTCACCTTGTCGCCGGCCCGCTGAGTCGGCAACACCCCGACGTCACCGGCCCGGCGGGTGCCGTCCGGCGCGGTCCACTGCGCGCGGGCCAGGCCCGGGGTGGACGACTGGCCGGGCAGGGGCGCCGCCGGCGCCAGCTCCGCCTCCACCTGGAAGGCGTTCCGCCGGTCACGCAGCGCCTCGGCGACCGCGGAATCGTAGACGCCGCCGGCCGCCCACCAGGCCAGCACGGGGCCACCCAGCAGGAACAGCACGAAGAGGCCCAGCAGCATGCCGGACTCGATCCGGTCCGACGCCCGCCACAGCGGGTTGTTCCTCCGGACGAACATCAATCACCCTCCCTGCCACCACTGGGCCGATCATCCGTCGTCACCGGGCCGCGACGGTTCACCCGCACCGGATGAGGATGGGGACGCCCCCGCTCGGCGACGCTGGCGGACATGACCGGATCGATCTGGGTACGTCTGCGCCACGAGAACGAGGAGGCCACCGCCTCCGGCATCTACGGCCTGATCGTCGGAGCCGCGGTGCTGGTCACCTCGCACGCCACCACCGCCATCCGGATGGAGATCGCCGTGCTGACCACGCTGATCATCTACTGGCTGGCGGAACGCTACGCACGGATCGTGGCCGAGCGGATCCACCAGGGACACCGGCCCACGTGGCGTACGGTGCGCCGCCAGCTGACCACCGGATGGGAGATGGTGACCGCGAGCGGGCTGCCGCTGCTGGTGCTGATCCTGGTGCGCCTGGCCGGGGTGTCGCTGGAGAACTCGGTGCTCGCCGCGCTGGTCTGCACCACGGTGCTGCTCGGCTTCTCCGGCTGGCTGATCGGCTCCAACGGCCGGCTGCAACCGGCTGAACGGATGCTGTCCATACTGGTCGCCGGCGGTTTCGGCGCCGCTCTCATCGTGCTGAAGACGTTCCTGCACTGACGCGCACCTGAACCACCCGGCCGACCCGCCAGCCGTCCGGGCCGAGGTACCGTTCGCGGACCACGACCTCGCCGCGGTCCACGCTGATCAGGCTCCACGAGCAGGCCGCGCCGCGGACCCGGAGGCTGGTCGTGGTGCCGGCCACCACGAAGACGTGCCGGCCGCGGACCCGCACGTCCGGCATGTGGGTGTGCCCGGCCAGCACCAGATCGGTCCGGGTCGCGCGGACGGCGTCCAGCAGCCGGCGCCGGCCGAGCAGCGCGGCGGTGCCGGTCGCCAGCGGCGGATGGTGCAGGGCGAGCACCCGCACGTCACCGGGCGGCGCGTCACCCAGGGTGCGGATCACCGCCGCCGCCTGGCTGCCGGTCACCCGCCCGTTCTTCCACCGCCAGCGCGGCATCGACTGCAGACCCAGGGCGGTGACTCCGGAGACCTGCCGGACCGGGTCCAGGTCCGCGTCGATCCAGCTTCGCCAGCGATCGTACGGCCGGAGCGCGCGCCGCCAGTCGGCCAGCGGCACGTCATGGTTGCCGGTGACGGCGAGAACCGGCCCGGGCAGGCGGTCGAGCAGCTCCCGCACCTGCCGGAACTCGGCCTCGCGGGCACGCATGGTGAGGTCGCCGGTGACCACGGTCAGCGACGGCCGCACCGCGGCGACGTCGGCCGCGATGCTCGCCACCGCGGCCGGGTCGTGCGCGCCCAGGTGCAGGTCGGACAGGTGCGCGATGATGACCGGCCGGTTCACGGCGGGCCGCCCGGTGAGGGCCCGGGGCCGGGCCGGTCGTGGCGGCTCCGGCCCCGGGCGACGGCCGGCGCTCCCGGGTGGCGTCCGGGATCGGCCGGCCGGGCGGGCGCTCCCGGGTGGCGTCCGGGATCGGCAGCCCAGGCGGGCGCTCCCGGGTGGCGTCCGGGAGCGGCCGGCCGGGCGGGCGCGACGACAGCGCCCGCCGGGTGCGCGCCCACCGTCACCGGAACGGGCGCGGGTAGTTCGGCTGAACCGGCATGTCGGCCCCTCTCAGATGGCGTCGCGTTCGATGGGGCAGGCGAGGCCGCGCGGGCCGGAGCGGCCCCGGCCGAGCTCACCGCCCGCCACGGTGATCACTTCGATACCCTGCCCGCGCAGGAACGTGTTGGTGGTGACGTTGCGCTCGTAGCCGACGATCACGCCGGGCTCGATGACGAGGAAGTCGCTGCCGTCGTCCCACTGCTCGCGCTGGGCGGCCCGGACGTCCTCACCGGTCTCCAGCACGTGCGGCTTGTCGATGCCGAGGGTCTCGGCGACCGCGGTGAACAGGTCGTCGTTGCGGACCACCCGCAGCCCGTCCGGGCCGGCGCCGGGCAGAACCGTCCACGACCGCAGCGGCCCGTCCAGGTACGGGTACATCACGAAGGTGTCCCGGGCGATCATCGTCATCAGCGTGTCGAGGTGCGTCACCCCGGACGAGCGGGGCAGCTCGACGGCGATCACCTTGGTGACCGCGCCCCCGGCGAACAGGCCCCGGGCCAGGTTCTCCACCCCCATCGGCGTGGTCCGCTCCCCCACTCCGACCATCACCGCGCCGCCGCCCAGCACGTGGATGTCGCCGCCCTCCAGGGTGGCCGGCCGGTGCGGCCGGTCGTCGCCGCCGTACCAGACGGTGAAGTCGGCGAGCGTGAACATCGGATGGAACCGGTAGACGGCGGCGGTGTGCACCGATTCGCGCCGCCGGCCCGGCGCGGCCATCGGATTGAGACTCACCCCGCGGTAGATCCAGGCCGCGCTGTCCCGCTGGAACAGGTGGCCGGGCAGCGGGTGCAGGACGAAGTCGTCGGCGTTCAGCAGCTCCCAGCGCAGGCTGTTCACGGTGAACCCGGCCAGCTCGCTCTTGAGCACCCCGCCGATCAGGTAGTCGGCCAGCCGGTCGCTGTCGGCCTGCTCGACGAGCCGTCGCAGCGGGTGGGCCAGCGCCGGCCCGACGGTGTCCCCGGTGATGACACGGTCCAGGATCCACGAGCGCGCCCGCGGGATGGCCAGCACGTCGGTGAGCAGGTTGCCCAGATAGTGCACCTTGACGCCCCGCCCCCGGAGCGTGTCGGCGAACGTGTCGTGCTCCTCCCGTGCCCTGCGGGCCCACCGGATGCCGCCGCGCACCGGATCGGCGCGGCCGGGGCGCAGTCGTCCGAGTTCCACCCCGGGCCGGTGCAGGATCACCTGTCGTAACCGGCCGGCCTCGGAGCCGACGTGGAAGCTCATGCGCTACCCCCGGGATCTACGGTTCGGACTTCCGCGCCGGAAGCCTCTCCGTCCCGGCTGGTCACGGGCATCACTCCGGCCGGATGAACCGGTCCGCCTCATGGCACGGCCGGTTCGAAGCGCCCGAGCTCGTCCTGTCCCTTCTGGACGATGCCGTAGCTGGACTCGGGCACCGGCTGCCAGGCCCCGGGCAGGTCACCGAGGGGTTCCGAGACGACCAGCCGGGTCTCCGCGGACAGCCCGCGCAGAATCTCCTGATCCGGGTGCAGCGCCCGCAGAGCGGTCATGTCGGTGCTGTAGTAGAGCGACCGGCTGTGCCCCTCGCTGGAGTAGCGGAAGGTCCAGATCCGGTCGCCGTCGGTGGCGCCGACGGTCATCTGGAGCGGGTCGGGCACCCCGTGCCGGCGGGCCACCGACTCGACCAGACCGGCCATCCGCTCCACGGCGGCGACCGGGCGGTCCCGCAGCCCGTAGGTGATGGCCAGGTGGAACATCACCTCGGAGTCGGTGGAGCCGGCCATCGACGGGTACAGCTCGGGGTCCACGGCCAGCACCAGGTCCCGCTTCAGCCGGGCGAACTCACGAATCGACCCGTTGTGCACCCACAGCCAGTTCTGGAACCGGAACGGGTGGCAGTTGCTCTGCTGCACCGGGGTGCCGGTGCTGGCCCGGATGTGCGCCAAGAACAGCGGCGAGCTGGTGGAGCGGGCCAGCTCCCGCAGATTGACGTCACTCCACGCCGGGCCGACCGCCCGGAACAGGGCAGGTTCGGCGGCCGCGTCGACCGGGTACCAGCCGACGCCCACACCGTCGCCGTTCGTCGTCTCCACCCCCTCGCGGGAGTGCATACTCTGGTCGATCAACGAGTGTCGGGGCCGGTAGAGCAGGTCCTCGAGACGGATGGGCGTACCGGAGTAGGCCAGCCAGCGGCACATGACGCAGTCCTCCCGGAGTCGGTGGCGGCCATCCTGGCCGTACCGCCCGGCGAACGGCTCACCCCCCGCGGATGAGGTCCACGGGCTTACGGCAGCCGACCTGCTCCAGCCAGCCGACCAGCACCCGGTGCACGGCGTCGGCGCCGGTCAGGTCGGCCGGGACGGTCAGGGTCCGCGGGTGGATCAGCACCGGCCGGCTCTGCGCCCCGCCCATCCCGCCGTGGCAGCCGATCAGCTCCTCGAACGCGGCGACCTCCTGCGACACCGGGTCGAACGAACTGTTGATCAGCAGGTCGCCGGTGTTCGCGAGGCCGTCGTGGCGGCGCAGGTCGTCGGCGGCCCGCGGGCCGAAGCCGAGCAGCGGGTCCAGGCCGTCGACGTGGTCGTCGACGAGCCGCCGCCGGCCGGCCCGGCCCAGCACCACCGGCCCGTCGGTCCGGGAACGGGCCATCACCCAGCCGACCCCGGGGTGCCCGGTCAGCCCCGCGAGCAGGGCGGGGTACCGCTCCTCGATCTCCTCCAGCGGGACCCGGCCGGGGATCCGGGCGAAGTAGACCAGGGCCAGGTTGCCCCCGGCCGCCACCACGATCTCCTCGCCGGCCGGGCGGCCCGGCGTCTGCTCCGGCTCCGGGTCGCCGCGGCGCAGCCCGGCACGCAGGACCTTGGCCCGGCCCTGCTGCTCGTCCTCCGCGGGGGCGGCCACCCCGCCCACCGCGGTGAGCCGTTTGATCAGTTCCTCCAGGCGCAGGCCGTACCGCTGCAGGAAGGTGGCGCCCTGGCTCTGCCCGTGATCGGAGAGCACCACCAGGTGGTACGGCCGGGGCGCGGCCGCCGCCACCTCCTCCAGGGTGGCGAGCACCCCGTCGATGCCCTCCAGCGCGGCGAGCGCCTCCGGCCGGGCCGGCCCGGCGTGATGGGCGATCTCGTCGTAGTCCACGAAGTCGCAGAACACCACCGGGGCGCCGCGCATCATCTGCTCGGCGACGACCGCCAGGTTCAGGTGCCGCAGCAGCACGTTGGTGGCGCCGCGCAGCAGCACGTACCGCCAGTCCCGGTGCATCCGCGGCGTCACCTGCCGCACCCGCTGCCGCCGGGCCTGGTGCAGCTCCTTGACGATCTCGCCGACGGTCAGCACCAGCGAGCGGGTCAGCCCGAACGGGTCGAGCAGGTACGCGCTCAGATACCGGGCCGGCCCGTTCTGCTTGGCCGGAACCGTGCTCATGGTGAGCAGCGAGGTCGGGGCGTCGCCGGAGAAGACGTTGCTCACGCTGACGCCGCCCTCGGCCAGCAGTCCGCGGCCGTCCGAGCAGCGGGACTCGACCAGGGCGCTGTCCGCCGGCCGGTTGGTCACCACGAGGCGGCCGGTCGTCTTCTCGTACCAGCGGAAAGCCGGAACCTGGTCGCTCGCGCCGTGCAGCAGCCCGGCCTGGCTGGCCGGCGTGGTCGCCGGCAGCTGGGCGTGCCATTCGGTCAGCGTGTGGCCGCCGGTGCGCAGCCACCGGCCCAGGGTGGGCAGGTTCCCGGCCTCGACCGCCCATCGGGCCAGCGGCGCGGACAGCCCGTCGATCTGGATGATCAGGATGCCCGGGGTGCTGGACGGCGGCACGCTGCGCCGGAAGTGCCGGTTGACGCGCAGCAGATGCTGGGTGGCCACCCCGGGCTGCCCGGCGGTGATCACCCAGAGACCGATGCTGAACAGCGCCGCGCCGAGCCAGGAGGCCCAGAACGCCGGCCAGAAACCGTCCACGTGCACGCCCGGGGTGAGCCACAGCGCCAGATACACCAGCAGGGCCTGGGCGACCAGCCAGCCGGCCACGACGCCCGGCCAGCCGATCGCGGACAGCAGCCGCACCAGCAGGGGCCGCAGGCCCGCGCCGAGAAGTCCGAGCAGCACGGCCGCGGCCAGGACGGCCCAGCCGTTGTCGGCCGAGATCCCCGGCAGGATGCCGATGACGGCACCCACCACAGCCGTGCCGAGCAGCACGGTAACCAACGCGCGCACCATGGGAGCCAGTGTCGGCGCGGACCGCCGGCACTGCCCCATCCGTGCCGGATGAGGCTGACCGGCCGCCCGCGCACCGACCATGAGCGGGTGACAGAGCCCGACCGCGTCTTCACCCCTGGACGGATCCTCGCCGCCGTGCCCGACCGGCTGCGGCCCCGCGCCGCGCTGCTGCTCGGCCACCAGGCCGGAACGCTGCTGCTGCGGACGGCCGGTGAACTCGTCCGGGTGCAGATCTTCGACCGCTCGATGACCCTCGCGGCGCAGGCCTTCACCTCGATCTTCCCCCTGCTGATCATGATGAGCGCGCTGCTCGGCGGCCGGGTCCGCAACCATCTCAACGACCTGATCCGCCTGCCGGAGCCCAGCACCCGGCTGCTGGACGAGGCACTCAGCGGCAGCCGCAGCAACGCGTTCGGGGTGATCGGCAGCCTGATCGTCATCCTGTCGGCGACCGGCCTGGCCCGGGCGCTGGTCCGCAGCTACCGGGCGATCTGGGCGGTGCCGGGCCGCCGGGCGGGCGCGGCGGCCACCGCCTGGCAGATCGGCACCGTGCTGATCCTGGTCGGTTTCCTGGTGCTGGTACGCCTGCTCGGCGGCCTGGCCGGCAAGGCGCTGACCCCGGTGATCGCCGGGGCGATCCTGGCGGCGGTGGCCGACGTGGCGCTGGCCACCCTGCTCCCCCGGATCCTGCTCGGCCCGGCGGTCGGCTGGCCCCGGCTGATGCTGACCGGCGTCATCTTCGCGGCGATCATGCTCGCGGTCCGGCCGGCCGGCCGCCTCTACCTGCCCCGGGCACTGGAGTCCAGCGCGGAGCGGTACGGCACGATCGGCCTGGCGTTCACCTACATCGGCTGGCTGTACGTGCTGTCGTTCTGTCTGCTGCTGGCCGCGGTCGCCGGTGGCGTCCTCGACGACTTCCGGTCACGCGGATCTGCGCAGGTAGAGGGCCAGGCCGACCTCGGCCGCACCGGTCACCAGGCTGCCGATGCCGGTCATCAGGACCAGCGTGCCGAGCGACAGGGCCGGAGTGAGCACGAAGACGGTGCCGGCCAGCATGGACAGCGCCCCGACGATGATCAGGGCGGCCCGCATGGGGCCGTGCGCGCCGACCGCGCCGATCAGCAGGGCGAGCCCGCTGAGGATCCAGGTGGTCGCGAAGATCACCGCGAGGACGGCCAGGCCGGTCACCAGGTTCCGCAGGCAGAGTAGGCCGCCGATCAGCACGACGATGCCGACGATCCCGGACAGCAGGTGCCGGCCGACGCTCGCGCCGGTCGGCAGGAAGGCGGCGACGATCCGGGCCAGGCCGCCGAAGAACAGCCAGATGCCGGTGAGGGCCGCCATGATCCGTAGGGAGACGTCCGGCCAGATCAGTACGGTGAGGCCCAGCGCGATCGCGAGCAGGCCGCTGATCAGCAGCATCCACCAGGGGAACGGCTGATTGCGAACCTCGACGACGGGATCGGGCCAGGGCTGCGCGACGTCGGTCATGGCTGTGCCTGCCGGGCCATGCCCGCCCGGCCCTCGCGTGCGAGGCCGTTGTCGGCTGCGGCCGGGTGCCGCTCGGTGCAGTTGGTCAGCGCTGAGCTGACTGATTCGCTCGCAAGCTCGCTCATGCTGCTGAGCGTGGACGCTGACCGCCGCCACGGTCATCACCCATCGCGGATGACGTGCCTCAGAGCAGTCCGGCCTGCCGGGCGAGCACCACCGCCTCGCGGCGACGACCGGCGCCGAGCTTGCGGTAGATCGACCGCATGTGGGCCTTCACCGTGTTGACCGAGATGCTCAGGTTCACCGCGATCTCCCCGGCGGTGAGCACCGTCGGCAGGTATTGCAGGACGTCGACCTCGCGTTCGCTGAGCGGGCCGGCCGCGTGCGCCGCGCCGATCGCCGGCAGCTCGCCGGTGATCTCACCGAGCACGCCGTCGCCGGCCGGGCCGCGCAGCTCGGTCAGCCACTGCTGGCGTTCGGCGAGCACCAGCACCCGGTGCGCGTCGTAGTGCCGGAACGGCCGGCGGATCCGCTCCGGCTCGGCGGCGGCCAGCGCCCGGGCGAGCGCCTCGCTGGCCACGGCGCTGCGGCCCTGCGTGTCGGCGGCGAGCGCGGACAGCAGCCAGGCGCCGACCGCGGAGATCCGGTCGGCGCCCTCCCGCACCCGGGCGAGCAACTCTTCGGCGGCGGCCGGGTTCCCGGTGGCGAGGCGGGCGCGGGCGAGGCAGATCTGTTCGGCGGCGGTCAGGTCGGGCTGTCCGGCGTACCGGATCAGCACGCCGGAGGCGTCGCCGAGCGCGAGCCGGACCTCGGCGCCGGCCAGGCCGATCAGCCGGTCCAGGAAGGGCGCCGCCATCGGCGGCCCGGCCTCGGCCCGGATCTGCGCCAGCAGGGTACGCGCGCCGGCCGCCTCGCCGCGGTCCAGCGTGAGCCGGACCCGGACCAGCCCGGCGAGCACCGACATGGTGATCTCCGGAATCTCGCCGAGGGCGTGCAGGGCCTGCCGCAGCGCCTCCTCGGCCTCCGGCTCCCGGCCGTGTTCGGTCTCGATCAGCGCCCGGGCCAGATACGCCGGGGCGGCCGTGGCCCGGTGCTCGGCGTCGATGCGGCGGGCCAGCTCGAGAGCGGTCCGGGAGTGTTCCCCGGCCTCGCCGAGTGAGCCCTGCAGGTACGCCAGGCAGGCCAGCATCGCGAACGAGTTGACCTCGATGTACGGCGTGTCCGCGGTCCGGGAGGCGGTCGCCGCCGCCCACAGGTACCGGTCGGCGTGATCGAGGCGGCCGCTCCACAGCCAGGCGACGCCCTTGTTGTTCAGTGCCGCGGCGCGGTACTGCGGCAGCGACGGCGCCTGGTCCCAGGTCATCCGGGAGAGGTCGGCGAGCAGCGTGGTGGCGGCGTTGGCCAGGCGCGGCATGTCGCCGTGCCAGCGGATGACGGCGCCGGCCTCCAGCACGTCGAGCGCCGTCCCGGCGTTCGCCCGGTCCGGGGTGGACCGCTGGGCGAGCAGCATGCGGGCATGGGCCATCCGGCGGGGCACGGCCGCGAGCTCGCCCCGGGCGAACGACAGGATGACCCCGCAGATGCCCATCTCCGGCGTGGTCGGCAGCAGCACCGCGGGAATGCGGGACAGCAGCTCGACGAACTGTGGACGGTCGGCCGACGTGTAGAGCGGCACCCCGCGCTCGACGACGAGGGCGGCGAGCAGGTCCCAGTCCTCGGCGGCCGCGGCGTGGGTGAGCGAGGACAGCGCGCTGCCCTCGGCGGCGTGCCACCGGGCCGCGGCGCGGTGCAGACGGGCCGGGGCGTCCGGCCACAGCGCGGCCAGGTGGCGGCGCAGCACGGCACGGAACATCGGGTGGTAGCGGAACCACCGGCCACTGCCGGCCGGTTCGACGAACAGTTTGTCGCGGGCCAGGCGCTCCAGCATCTGCTGTCCGCCGGCGCCGCCGGTAAGCGTGTCGGCCAGGTCGCCGCAGATCCGGTCCGGCAGGCTGGTCCGCAGCAGGAAGCCGCGCACCTCGGCGGGCTGGTTGTCCAGCACCTCCCGGGTCAGGTAGTCGGCCACCGCGTCGTCGGCGCCGTCCGCGCCGTCCGGCGCGTCGGCGGTCAGTCGCAGCCCGGCGCCCCATCCCTCGGTGCGCCGCACCAGCGCGGCGAGACTCGCCGGCGACAGGGCGCGGCCGCGCAGGGTGAGCAGTTCACCGGCCTCCTCCACGCGGAAGCCGAGGTCGGCGGCGCGGATCTCGGTGACGTCGCCGCTCATCCGCAGCCGGTGCAGGCGCAGGTCCGGGTCGCGGCGGCTGAGCAGCACGAACCGCAGCCGCTGGGGCATGACGCCGAGCAGCCCGGCGAGGCTGCTCAGCACCCGCGGGTCGGTCACCTCGTGGAGGTCGTCGAGGACCACGACGACCGGTCCCGCGGCCGCGGTCACCGCCTCGCCGAAGGCCCGGCGCAGCTCGGCCTCGGTGCCGGCGGCGGCGACCGGCACGCCGGCCGCGTCCAGGGAGCGGTTCAGATCAGCCCAGAACGTGTACGGGTTGTTGTGCCGTTCGTTGAGGGTCAGCCAGGCCACCGGCCCGGACAGCGAACGGGCGGTCGCCCAGGTGGCGGTGAGCACGGTCTTGCCCCAGCCCGGACCGGCGCACACCAGCGTGACCGCACGGCGGACCCCGACGTCCAGGGTCTCGACGAGTCGTCCACGCCAGACCAGCCCGGTGGGCAGGCGCGGCGGCAGGTTGTGGTCCACGGCTATCGGCACCGTTGTTCGGGTAGTGGCCTGATTTCGCATATCGCCCCCCAGTTTGTTCACAGCGCACGGTGGACCGGGCCGCTCGCGACGCGGCCTTTCTCGTCCTCGCGCATCCATCGGCTTCCGGCCGGTCGAGCACGCGCCCCCACGTGCGCTCAGTGGCCGGGAACGAAGCCGGCGGGTCCCAGCTCTCCGGGGCCCACCGAAACACACGGCGTACGCATGGGGCAACCATGCGTATTCGCATCAAACGCGGAAGTTGGTCGTTTCCGCAGCGTGCAAGTTGCATGTCCGCGCCGGATCTCATCCGCCCAGCACGAGGCGCGACACCACCTCCGGCAAGCACTCTGAGCTTCCGGAACGCATCCGGAATCACAGGGAGGACGCGACGATGACGATCGATCACCGCGGGGATCCGGCACCCCGGCAGACGCCGCCGAGGGAGTCGCCCGCGCCGGAAGCCGACACCTGGGTCGGCCTGGTGGTGTTCGCCGGGATCATGCTGCTGGCGCTCGGCGTCTTCCAGCTCATGGAAGGCGTCACCGCGCTGCTGCACGGCGAGGCGTACCTGATGACCGCCGAGGGCATGCTGATCGAGCCGAACCCGCAGACGTGGGGCTGGACGCATCTGTTCCTCGGTCTGCTCAGCGGCGCCGCCGGCGTCGGCATCATGCTCGGGCAGACCTGGGCGCGCGCCGTCGGCGTCGTGTTCACCGCCGCCGGAGCGCTGATCCACTTCCTCTTCCTGGCGGTCGCGCCGTTCTGGTGCAGCATCCTCATCAGCCTCGAGGTGGTGGTCATCTACGCCCTGATCGCCCACGGCGGCGACATCCGCCGCCGCCGGCACTAGAGGCCTTGCTCCAAACGGGACGGCTGGGCCGCGGTGCGGCCCAGCCGTCGCCCGTCTCCCGCTACGGGACAAGTCCCGCTCAGATCAATCGCAGGGCCCGCGCCCGGCGGACCGCTTCGTTACGCCGGGACGCGGAGAGTTTGCGCAGGATGCTGCGCACGTGGGTCTTCACCGTGTTGACCGAGACGTACATCGAGGCGGCGATCTCCTCGGTCGGCAGCATCTCGGCCATGCCGCGCAGCACGTCCAGCTCCCGCTTGCTGAGCTGTTCCACCACGACCGGGTCGGTGACCGGCGCCTCGGCCCCGGCGACGGCCGGGCCCAGCGTCCGGTACTGCACGATCAGGCGGTCGTCGTCGCGCAGCAGCCGCCGCAGTCCGCTCCACACCTGGTGCACCGGCCGCCGGTAGGACTCCGGACCGGCCACCCGCAGCGCCCGGCGCAGCGCCTCCCGAGCCCCGACGGTGTCGTCCTTGCCGTCCGCCAGCATCGCCAGCAGCAGCCAGGCGTCCAG
>NZ_JBFAMR010000106.1:0-20122 GCF_040656595.1 Actinoplanes sp. NPDC049802 | reverse complement strand
GAAGACCAGGTCGTGGGCGTACGGAACGGGATGCTCGGACAGGCTGAGCCGTGGTAGCCGGTGCAGCAGCCTGGTCAGCGCGACCTCTGCCTCGACAAAAGCGCAGCAGGGTGCGGTCATGACCGCACCTCTTCGAGTTCGGCGGCGACGACGGCGGGGACCGCCGGGGTGGACTGGGCGTCCGGCTTGCGGCGGGCGGCGGCGATCCGGGCGGGCAGCGACGACAGCCCGTTCGGCAGGAAGAGGATGACCACGACGAAGAGCAGACCGAGGATGTAGGTCCAGCCCTCGGGCCAGGTCGAGCCGAGGCTCGACTGCCCCCAGCCGACCGCCATCGCGCCGAGCGCGGGGCCGAAGAGCGAGGCACGGCCACCGAAGGCGACACCCGCGATCATCAGGATCGAGGCGGCGGCACCGATCTCGGCCGGGGTGATGATGCCGACGATGGGCACGAACATCGCCCCGCCGATGCTCGCCATCAGCGCGGACACGACGAACGCGACGAGCTTGACGTTGGCCGGGTCGTAGCCGAGGAAACGTACGCGCTCCTCCGCGTCCCGGGTGGCGACGAGGAGTTCACCGAACCGGCTGCGGTAGAGCTGCCACACCGCGAGCAGGCAGACGATGAGCAGCCCGGCCGCGATGAGATACACCATGAGCTTGTTCGCCGGGTCGTTCAGCACGTAGCCGAAGAAGTACTTGAAGTCGCTGAGCCCGGTGTCGCCACCGGACTCGCGGATCGTGGAACTGATCAGGACGGCCAGCGCGACCGCGAGCGCCTGCGTCAGGATCGCGAAGTACGCGCCCTTCACCCGGCGCTTGAACAGCGCGTATCCGAGCATGCCGGCCAGCACCACCGGGAGCACCACGATCGCCAGCAGGGTGAATGCCCCGCTGCGGAACGGCTCCCAGAACGCCGGGAGCGGCGCGAGCGGGTCGTAGAGCACCATGAACCCGGGCACGCGGTCACCCGCGGTCTCCAGCGTGAGGTGCATGGCCATCGAGTACGCGCCGAGGGCGAAGAACACCCCCTGACCCATCACCAGCATCCCGCCCCGGCCCCACGCCAGGCCGATGCCGACGGCGGCGATGGCCCAGCAGCAGTACTTGCCGAGGTTGTTGAGCCAGTGATCGGTGAGCACGAGGGGTGCTACCGCGAGGAGCAGCACGGCGAACACCCCGATGCCGCCGAGAGAGATCCAGGGCTTCTTTGTCATGCCAGACTCCTGGTTCGCACCGTGAACAGGCCCTGCGGGCGCAGCTGCAGGAAGACGATCACGAGGATGAAGGCGAGCACCTGCGCCAGGCTGCCGGTCGTCCAGTAGGCGAAGTACGAGAGGGCGACGCCCACCGCCCACGCGGCGATGATGGTGCCCTTGAGCTGGCCGATGCCACCGGCGGCGACGACGAGGAAGGCCGGGATGATGTACTGCGCGCCCATCTGGGAGTTCGTGCCGCCGATGAGCGACGCCGCCACGCCGGCGACCCCGGCCAGGCCCGATCCGGTGAAGAAGGTGAGGCGGTCGATGGTGCGGGTGGAGATCCCCGACGTCTCGGCGAGATCCCGGTTCTGCACGGTCGCCCGGATGCGGCGGCCGAACGAGGTGTACTTGAGCCAGGCCGACAGGGCGGCGACGCAGACGGCCGCGAGCACGATGGTGAAGAGCTGCCGGAGCGGCCACTCGTAGCCGAGGATGCTCAGCTGCCCGTCGAGCCAGCCGGGCTTCTCCACCGGGACGCCCTGGGACGGGAAGATCTGCAGGGCCGCCTGCTGCAGGATCAGGCCGACACCGACCGTGACGAGCAGGGTGTCGAGGGGCCGGCGGTACATCCACTGGATGATGGTGACCTCCAGCAGGAGGCCGAACAGGCCGGCGACGACGAACGCGACCGGCAGCGCGACCGGGATCGACAGGTTGCTGGCGGTGATGACCTGCTGGACGAGGTAGGCGCTGAAGGCGCCGATCATGAGGAACTCGCCGTGGGCCATGTTGATCACGCCCATCTGGCCGAAGGTGAGCGAGAGGCCCAGCGCGGCGAGCAGGAGCAGTGCACCCTGTGCGCTGCCGTTCAGCAGTGGTGCTATCAGTGCGTCCACGTGCATTCGCTCTCTTTAGCGTCTCTACGGAGGAGGGCGGGTCGCGTGCCGTCGGTGACACGCGACCCCGCGGGTGATCAGCCCGCCGCGTCCACCAACTGCTTGCGGATGTCCGCCGGGAACCAGTCGTAGCCCTCGAGGTACGGGTCGGGCTCGATGAACTCGTCGGAGGCCCAGACGATGTCGAACTGGTTGCTGGAGTTGATCTTGCCGATGTGGCCGGGCTTGGAGATGTGGTGGTTCTCGCCGTCGAGCGTGACCTTGCCCTCCGGCGCGTCGAACGTGATGGGGTTCTTCTTGGCCGCGGCGTTCACCGCGTCGACGTCGAACGAGCCGGCCGCCTCGACGAGCGCCTTGTACAGGTACATCGAGATGTAGGCGGCCTCCATCGGGTCGGAGGTGACACCGCTGCTGCTGGGGTAGGCCTTCCAGCTCTCGATGAACTTCGGGTTGGTGGGGGTCTTGAGCGACTGGAAGTAGTTCCAGGACGCGTACTGGCCGGTGACCTCGTGGCCCATCGCCGGCGCCTCCTCCTCGGCGATCGACACCGAGATGATCGGCGTCGTCTCGGCTTTGAGGCCGGCGTCGTAGTACGCCTTGATGAAGCCGACGTTCGACGAGCCGTTGATGGTGTTGAAGATGAAGTCGGGCTTGGCCGCCACGATCTTCGCCACCTGGCTGGTCCAGTCGTCCTTGTCGAGCGGCACGTACTCCTCACCGACGATCTCGATGCCGAGCTTGGCCGCGTACAGCTTGATGATCGCGTTCGCGGTGCGCGGGAAGACGTAGTCGCTGCCGGCGAGGAACAGCTTCTTCACACCCTGGGTCTTCAGGAAGTCCATCGCCGGGATGATCTGCTGGTTGGTGGTCGCACCGGTGTAGTAGATGTTCGGCGACGACTCGAGGCCCTCGTACTGCACCGGGTAGAAGAAGAGACCGTTGTTCTTCTCGACGACCGGCTTGACGGCCTTGCGGGAGGACGAGGTCCAGCCGCCGAAGATCGCGGCGACGCAGTCCTGGGTGAGCAGCTTCTCGGTCTTCTCCGCGAAGGTGGGCCAGTCGGTGGCGCCGTCCTCCTGGATGTACTCGATCTTCTTGCCGAGGATGCCGCCCGCGGCGTTGATCTCGTCGGCGGCCATGTGCAGCACGTTGGAGACGGTCTTCTCGGAGATCGCCATGCCGCCGGTCAGCGAGTTGAGGAAGCCGAGCTTGACGGTGCTGCCCGAGGTGTCGACGCAGCTGGCCGCCGGGGAGGCCGCGCCGGCGGCAGTCTCTTCACCGGCCTTGGCGCCACAGCCGGCGAGCACCAGGGCCATGGACGTCCCGATGGCTCCGGTGGCCATGAGCGTGCGCAGCCGTTTGCTGGTGGTGGACATGTATAAGTACTCCGTTCCTGGTCAAGGGGGGCGTGACGCCGACTTCGCGGCACGGCGGATGGGGATGTCCAGGGCGAGTCGCCGGCCAGGTGCTACCGGCTGCTGCATGTGAGAGCAGATTGGCTGTGAGTCATTGCTCTGACATTTCGCAACTGTTCCAACTCTGTAGCCGACGCATCGAAAGGTGGGGGAACACCTCGGAGAGCAGCGGAATCTCAGGAAGAGGTGATGTCAAAGTTCTGCCATGATCCGCGTGAGCGCGGCAGAGATGGCACAGTCCTGACATTGCCCTATCTCGTCTGCCGACGGGGCTGCCTCGATCCGAGGTGGCGCCGGTCTCAATTTTGCAGCGCGGCAAAGGGCTGACCTGAGCGAACGGCCCGTCCGAGACCTTCCTCAGTAAAACCTTCGCAAACGTCGATACACAGTCGTCCCATACGTTCCGGCGCGCGCCGACCTCCGGCGTACCGGATCATGGAGAACTGACGATGAGAGCGGTCATCGCCGCCGCGGCCGGCTTCACGCTGGCCGCCGGCTTCCTCGCCACGCCGGCGCACGCCGGCTCTGCTGCCCCCGAACGCATCGTCGAGCAACTGGACCGCGGCCTGGTCGCCGTGCCCGCCGAGAACGGCGGCACCTACCTGAGCTGGCGGCTCCTCGGTACCGAGCACGGCAACAACGTCTACAAGGGCGCGAAGAGGCTCAACAAGAAGCCGATCGACGAGTCCACCAACTTCACCTACACCACCCCGGGCACCGGCGTCTACACGGTGCGGGCCGTCGTCAAGAACCGGGAGCAGGCCCCCAGCGGACCGGCGATCACGCCCGGTGACATCCCGCTGCTGCCCACCCCAACTACTGGTTCAAGCAGGAGATCGCCGGCCCCTACGAGATCGAGTTCACCGCCACGCCGGTGTCCGCGGGCGGGCCCAACGATCACGTCACCGACCTGAACACGTTCTGGAACGCCCGGGACGTGCGCTCGCCGGACGACATCTTCGCCACCACCCGCAGCGGCGCCTTCGCCCAGTACGACTACCTGCAGACCTACTACGTCGGCCAGGGCGCGAACCTCAACACCACCACGAGGTTCCGAAAGTACGTGGGCGAGCCGGGCAACCGCCCACTGATCTACGACTACACCGCGCCGCTGATCGAGGCGAACGTTCCGATCACGGTGCGGATCCGGGTGAACGGCGAGCGGATCCGGTACTACAGCGACGACCGGTTGGTCTTCGACTACACCGACACCGACCCGTACCCCCGCGGCTGGTTCGCCTTCCGCACGGTGGCCAGCCACTTCCACATCCAGGACTTCACGATCTGGCGCCCGCCGGCCGTCAGCTCCTGAACCGCCCGACGAACCGTTTCTGCCAGGGCGTCTCCACCGCCCGCGGATGATAGTGCCGCCGGACCCAGGCCACCGCCTCGTCCGGCGGCACGCCGTCGATGATCGCCAGGCACGCCAGCGCGGTACCGGTCCGCCCGACTCCGCCGTGGCAGGCCACCTCGACCCGCTCACTTTCGGCGCGGGTCCAGGCTTCCCGCAGCACCTTCGTGGCGTGCGCGGGATCGCGCGGCAGCCAGAAGTCGGGCCACCGGATCCACCGGCTGGTCCACCCGAACTCGGGCGGCGCCGAGCCCAGCAGATAGACCCCGAAGCGGGGCGGGTGCCCGGTCGGCATGGCCTGTCGCAGCCCGCGGCCCCGGACCAGCCGCCCGGACGGCAGCCGCAACACCCCGCCGGCATCCTCGTCCCAGCCCACGTCCGCCATGAGTTGATCGTGCCAGGTCCCAGGAGCGTCCCGTGCTCCACGTAGGGTGCTCACCTTGTGAGTGCCCTCGTCCAGAACCTTCTGCCCCACCGCCTCGGAACGAGTTTCCGCTGGCTGCTCGCGTCGTCCTGGACGACCAACCTCGGTGACGGCATCGCCGCCGCGGCCGGTCCGCTGCTGGTGGCCTCGCTCACCTCCGACGAGTTCCTGATCTCCTTGGCCGCCCTGTCCAGCTGGGCGCCGCCGCTGCTCTGCGGCCTGTGGGCCGGTGTCCTCTCGGACCGCCACAACCGCCGCATGATCGTCCTGGCCGCCAACGCCGTCCGGGCCGTGGTCCTGACGGCGCTGATCGCCGCGCTGGTCACCGGCCACCTGACGGTCGGGGCGGCGCTGATCGGTGTCGCGCTGATCAGCACGGCCGAGGTGTTCGCCGACAACACCACCGGCACGCTCACCCCGATGCTGGTGCGCCGCGACGACCTGGCGCTGGCCAACGCCCGCCTGCAGACCGGATTCATCACCTTCAACCAGCTGGCCGGGCCGTCACTGGGCGCCGCGCTGTTCACCGTCGGCCAGGTCTGGCCGCTGGTGTCCGAAGTGTTCCTGGTCCTCGCCGGCATGCTGCTGGTGAGCCGGATCAAGCTGCCGCCGCACGGCCTCGCCGAGCGCGCGAACGCGCGCCGCGAGATCGTCGAGGGTTTCCGCTGGGTGCTGCACCACCCGCCGGTCCGCACCCTCTGCCTCACCATCCTGATCTTCAACCTGGCGTTCGGGGCCGCCTGGGCGGTGCTGGTGCTCTACGCCCGTGACCGGCTCGCGCTCGGCGACTTCGGGTTCGGCCTGATCACCACGGTCTCCGCGGTCGGCGGCCTGCTCGGCACCGCCCTCTACGGCTGGATCACCGCCCGCGTCAGCCTCGGCAACGTGATGCGAATCGGCCTGATCATCGAGACCTTGACCCACCTGATCCTGGCCGCGACCCGCTCGCCGTGGGTGGCCCTGCCGGTGTTCTTCCTGTTCGGCGCGCACGCCTTCATCTGGGGCACCACCTCCACCACGGTCCGGCAGCGCGCCGTGCCGGAACACCTCCAGGGCAGGGTCAGCGCGGTCAACACCATCTGCGTGTACGCCGGACTGGTGGCCGGGTCGGCAATCGGCGGACTGCTGGCCAAGCAGTACGGCATCACCGCCCCGTTCTGGGCCGCGTTCGTCGCCTCGGCTGCCTTCCTGGTCCTGCTCTGGCCGCAGATGACCCGGATCGCGCACGACGATCAGTTATAGTCGCGGGCATGTTCAGCTTCAGCGTGCGACGTCGGCGTCCCGAGGGCCGCCGCTGAAGCTCTGCTTCCTCCCGGCGGGTCGTCACCCGCCGGCGCTGGACAGCAGTGGTCGGTTCGACCCGCCTCCGCGTCGACGCCGAGGGGCCGACCCATGAATCTCGAAACGCTTCTGCACGACCGGCTGGCACCCGCCTTCACGGCGGTCGCCGGCACCCCCGTCGACCCGGTCGTCCGGGTCTCCCCGCACGCCGACTTCCAGTCCGGGGCGGCGCTCGCCCTGGCCGGCCGACTGCACCGGCCGCCCCGCGACATCGCGGCCGAGGTGGCCGCCACCGCCGGTCTGGCCGGGATCGCCGAGGTCGCCGTCTCCGGGCCGGGGTTCCTCAACCTGACCGTCACCGACGACCTGATCACCGCGACCCTGGACCGGCTGGCCGGTGATCCACGGCTCGGGGTGGCGCCGGTCGCGAGCCCGAAGAAGATCGTGATCGACTACTCCTCGCCGAACCTTGCCAAGTCGATGCACGTCGGCCACCTCCGGTCCACGATCATCGGCGACTCGCTGGCCCGGATCCTCGAATGGCAGGGCCATGACGTGCACCGGGTCAACCACATCGGCGACTGGGGCACCCCGTTCGGCATGCTGATCGAGCACCTGGCCGAGACCGGTGACGGCGCCCGGCACACGCTCGCCGGCCTGACCGCCTTCTATCAGGCGGCCCGGGTGCGGTTCGACACCGACGAGGGCTTCCGGACCCGGTCCCGGCTGCGGGTGGTGGCCCTGCAGAACGGCGACGGCCCGACCCGGGAGCTGTGGCGGCGGCTGGTCGCCCAGTCCGAGGAGGCGTTTCTGGCCGTCTACGACCGGCTCGGCGTCACCCTCGGGCCGGAGCACTTCGCCGGCGAGAGCACCTACCAGGACGAGCTCGCCGGGATCGTGGCCGACCTGGCGGAGAAGGGCCTGCTGACCGAGAGCGACGGCGCCCTCTGCGCCTTCCCGGCGGGCTTCACCGGCCGCGACGGCACGCCGCTCCCGCTCATCGTCCAGAAGGCCGACGGCGGATTCGGGTACGCCGCGACCGACCTCGCCGCACTCCGGCACCGGGTGCGGGACCTCGGCGCCGACGAACTGCTCTACGTGGTCGGCACACCGCAGCGGATCCACTTCCAGATGGTCTTCGCAGTGGCCGGGGCGGCCGGCTGGCTGCCGGACGAGGTCAGCGCCGAGCACATCGGGTTCGGCTCGATCCTGGGCGCCGACGGCAAGATGCTCAAGACCCGGGCGGGCGCCACCGTCCGGCTCTCCGGGCTGCTCGACGAGGCGGACTCCCGGGCCTCCGACCCGGCGGTGGGCATCGCCGCGATCAAATACGCCGACCTGTCCACCGACCGGCGGGGCGACTACACCTTCGACTGGGACCGGATGCTCGCCTCGACCGGGAACACCGGACCTTACCTGCAGTTCGCGTACGCCCGGATCTGCTCCATCTCGCGCAAAGCCGCAGGCGAGCCGGGACCGGTCCGGATCACCGAGCCCGTGGAGCGGGCGCTCGCCCTCGCGCTGCTGGGTTTCGAACCGGCGCTGAACGCCGCCGCCGGCCCGCGGGAACCCCACCGGCTCGCCACCTACCTGTACGAGCTGGCCAGCACGTTCAGCCGGTTCTACGAGCGGTGCCGGGTCGTCGGCGCCGAACCGGCGGTGCGGAGCAGCCGCCTGGCACTGTGCGAGCTGACCGGGCGAACGCTCCAAATCGGAATGTCCCTGCTCGGCGTCGAGGCCCTCGACCAGATTTGATCACTGTGCAATGTTCGGTTCATCGACCGGTGCCGTGATCGGCCGTTAAGGTGCTGGTTTCGGCGCCCACAAGGCGCGATCGAGTCTGATGTTGAGAGGTTCGCAATGACCCTTCCCACCGGCGTCTCGCGGCGGAGCGTCCTCGCCGCGTCGGCGGCCGCCACCGTTGCCGCGCCGCTCGTCTTCCCGGGTGCCGCGCAGGCCGGCGGTGCCGCCGTGGAGAAGACCTACCGGCTCACCGTCCTGGGCACGTCGGACACCCACGGCAACGTCTACAACTGGGATTACTACAAGGACGCGGAGTACGACGACAGCGCCCACAACGACGTCGGCGTGGCCAAGCTGGCCGCTCTGGTGAACAAGCTGCGTGCCGAGGCGACCGGTCCGGTGCTGGTCCTGGACGCCGGCGACACCATCCAGGGCACCCCGCTGGCCACCTACTACGCCAAGCAGGAGCCGATCACCACGACCGGCGAGAAGCACCCGATGGCCCGCGCCATGAACGTGCTGCACTACGACGCTGTCACGCTGGGCAATCACGAGTTCAACTACGGCCTGCCGCTGCTCAATCTGTGGATCCGTCAGCTCGGCTTCCCGGCCCTGGCCGCCAACGCGATCAGTGTGCGGACCGGCCGGCCGGCGTTCACCCCGTACATCATCAAGAAGGTGTCGCTCGGCCGGCACGCGCCGACGCTGCGCGTCGGCATCCTGGGTCTCACCAACCCGGGGTCGGCGATCTGGGACCGGGCCAACGTCGAGGGCAAGATCGAGTTCACCGACATGATCGCCTCGGCCGCCAAGTGGGTGCCGATCATGCGGGCCCGCGGCGCCGACATCGTGCTGATCTCCGCGCACGGCGGCGACAGCGGCACCTCCAGCTACGGGCCGGAGTTGCCGAACGAGAACCCGACCGCGCTGATCGCCGAACAGGTGCCCGGCATCGACGCGATCCTCTTCGGGCACGCGCACCGCGAGGTGCCGCAGCGTTTCGTCACCAACCTCACGACCGGCAAGCAGGTGCTGCTCTCCGAACCGTCGAAGTGGGGCCAGCGGCTCACCAAGATGGACTTCGACATCACCCGCGTCAAGGGCCGGTGGACGATCACCACGAAGGCCGCGACGTCACTGAACACCAACACCGTCGAGGCCGACCCCAAGGTCCTCGCCGTGGTGAAGCGGCAGCACGACAAGACGGTGGCGTACGTCAACCAGGTCGTCGCCGCCTCCACCGTCGAGTTGTCCGCGGCGACCAGCCGGTACGAGGACACCGCGATCCTCGACTACATCAACAAGGTGCAGACCGACACCGTCACCGCGGCGCTGGCCGGCACCGAGTACGCCACCCTGCCCGTTCTGTCGATCGCCGCCCCGTTCAGCCGTACCGCGGTGTTCCCGCGCGGCGACGTGAAGATCAAGGACGTGGCCGGCCTCTACATCTACGACAACACCCTGGAGGCGGTCGTCCTGACCGGCGCCGAGGTGAAGGCGTACCTGGAGTACTCGGCGAAGTACTTCGTCACGCACGCCGTCGGCGCCCCGGTCAACCCGGAGACGATCAACGACCCGGCCGTGCCGGACTACAACTACGACGTGTTCTCCGGGGTCGACTACGACATCGACATCAGCAAGGCGGTCGGCAGCCGGACCACCCGCCTCCAGATCGGTGGGGTGGACGTCGCCGCCGACGCGCGGTTCGTGGTGGCGGTCAACAACTACCGGCGCTCCGGCGGCGGCAGCTTCCCGGGCATCGTGAAGACTCAGGTCTACAACGAGCAGCGGGAGATCCGTCAGCTGCTCATCGATTGGGCGCAGGCGAAGGGCCGGATCGACCCGGCCGACTTCTTCGTGAAGAACTGGCAGCTCGTCCGTGAGGGCGTGCCGGTCACCTTCTGACCGTGGGCGGGCCGGGGGACCGGCCCGCTCACTCCGGCTCCTGCCAGTTGCCCCGGGTGTCGGCCTGCACGTACATGCCGGTGCTCTTCCCGGTGGACAGGTGGAAGGTGCACAGGTAGGTGCGCAGCCCCTCGGCGTCCCGGTCTCCCTCGGCCAGACAGGCGACCCCGGTGAACGAGCCCACCTCGGCGGCGATCCGGCTGTCCGCGGAGAGGGTCGCCTGCAGCGACGCGGTGATCCGGTCCTCCTGGTAACCGTGGTGGAGCGGAACCGCCACGGCGAAGGTGAGCACCCACCAGAAGGCCGCGCCGACCGGCACCGTCGTGCCGTAGGCGATCCAGTAGGGGGACCGCTTCCGGCCGAACCGGTGGGCTTGTCCGGAGCGCCGGAGCGCCGAGATGATGCCGAGGGCGCTGAGGAAGAACGTCCAGAACACGACCGGCCGCCAGGACGGCGCTTCCGGCCGGCCCGCCCCGTGCACCTCTCCGGGGAAGCGGACGAGCAGCTGGCCGTGCCGGTGCCCGGTCGGGTCGACAGGCGGGGTGGTGGTGGGGGCGGCTGGAACCGGACCGGGCTCCGGCGGGCTCGCCCACGGCGGGGCGGTGGAGTACTGCCCCGGCTCCTGCGGAGTCTGGACTGTCATCGTGCGGCCGAACCTCCCGCCTAGCGGCGCGGATGCTTCTCCGTGCCGCCGGGACCATCGGCCGCGGCCCGCCACTGTTGAGGATTAGGCGTATTTCAGGTGCGGCTTTCTCAGCCGGCCGGGTCCGCCGGCGGATCCGTCGTCGGATCCGTCGTCGGGTCCGTCGGCGGAGTCGTCGTCGGCTCGGTGGTCGGCGTGGTCGTCGGCGTGGTCGTCGGGTCGGTCGGCTCCGGCGGCGCCGAGGTCGCCGACGGCGAGGCCGACGACGGGCTGGCCGAGCGACTCGACGACGGCTTCTTCGTCGGCTTCGGCCGGTAGGGGGTCGGCGAGGCCTCAACCGCCGACGGCGACGCCTCCGCACTCGGCGGCGGCGGCCCGATCGGGTCGGCCTGGGTGCCCTGCTCCTGGGTGCTGGTGTCGCCCTGGGTCGGCGGGCCGTCCTTCACCGCGTAGGCCACGCCGATGCCGCCGGCCACCAGGAAGAGCGCCAGGATCGCGAACATCAGGAGACGCTGCGCCGGCCGCTGGGACGATTTCGGCGCCGGCCCGGGGATCGGCGCGGGGACAGCGTGGTGCATCGGCGCGGACCGGGTCATGGCGGGGCTGACCGGCACGGTCGGGGACTGGCCGCTGTCCACCCGGGCGGTCGGGAACTGGCCGCCGGCCATCCGGGCGGCCGGGCTGATCGGGGCGGCCAGCGTGGTGCCGGTGAGCCGTTTCCAGTCCATCGGGCCGGCGACGGCGAACGCCGCCTCGGCGAACTCGGCCGCGCTCTGGAACCGGTCGGCCGGCTGTTTCGCCATCGCCCGGGCGATGAGGTCGCGAACCGCGTAGGGAACGTGGTCGGGCAGCGGATCCGGATCGTCCTCGAGGTGCCGCAGCGCCACCTGAAGGGCGTTGTCACCGTCGAACGGGGGCACGCCGGCGATGCAGTGGTACGCCACCGCGCCCAGTGCGTAGATGTCGGTGGCCGGTGTCAGGTTGCCCTTGGCCACCTGTTCCGGCGCCATGTACAGAGCGGTGCCGACGATCGCGTTCAGCCCGGTGACGCTGGTCATCGCATTCGACCGGGCCACGCCGAAGTCGACCAGGATGACCGCGCCGGTCGGCTTCACGATCAGGTTGCCGGGTTTGACGTCGCGGTGGACGATCCCGTTCTCGTGGGCGGCGTGCAGCGCGTCGGCAGCCTGCGCCACGATCGCCATGGTCTCGGCGACGCCGAGCGGGCCCTCCTTGACGCGGGCGGAGAGCGGCTCGCCCTCCACGAACGCCATCACCAGGTAGGCGACCTTCTCCGGGCCCTCGTAGTCGCCGTCGCTCGCGTAGTCGTAGACCTCGACCACACCGGGGTGCCGGAAGGCCGCCATCATCCGGGCCTCGCCGTAGAAACGCGCGGCGAACTCGGGGTCTTCGAGCATCGCCGTGCGCAGCACCTTGACCGCGACGGTCCGGCCGAGCACGACATCGGTGCCGCGCCAGACGTCACCCATACCGCCGGTGGCGACGCGCTCGTCCAACCGGTAACGGTTGTCCAGGAGGTTTCCCGCGTTGAGCACCAGCGGACCTTATCTGTAGGAGTTCAAGCCGAATGCCGCTCAACTGTACAGAGCCCGGGGCTTTCGCGGGAGGTCGGCAAGGGCCTGCGAAAACGGCCCCGCCGGGTCACCTCTGGTCGTACGTCGGGGTGACCACGACCGCCGTCTCGGCGAGCTCGATCTCCTCGTTCTCGGCCTGCCGCTCCAGGGCGGCCCGTGCGGCGCCGGCAGCCGCCCATCCGGCGGCGACACCGGCCAGGCCGATCGCGACGATCAGGCCCCAGGGCCGTGCCGGCCGGTGGCCGGCGAGCGCGCTCGCGGCCGCGTTGGCCCGGGTCCATGCCTCGTCGGTGACGGATGTCACCCGGTCGCCGGCCCGCCCGGCGAGCTTGCGGCTGCGCCGCCCGGCCGCGCGGCCGGCGTTGTCCCCGGCTGTGGCCCACGCGCTCTGCAGATGCTCCCAGGCTTCCTCGGCGGTCTTCTCGGCCCGGTTCTTCCTCGAGAACATCTCCAGCACCTCCGGTCGCACGGTCTTCCTGAGGAGGTTGCCCCGGATCAACTCTTCACAAACGTCCGGAGTGGACGCCATCACGTTTGCAAAACGATTTGACGCCGCGCAGTACTGTTGACCAGGTTCACACGGGTCACTCAGGTGGCTAACAGGTTCGGGGCCTAACCTTTCGGGCAGTTTCACCGAACCTTCCGGGGGGAGCCGGTGCCGCCTTGTCCGAGGTCGGCGACGCGGCTGCCCGCGTCTAGAGGAACGAACGCCGGGAGCGACCGGGCGGGTGGAGGGAAGAGGCGTGACGCTGTCGATAACGACGTCGACGCTGGCCGATGGCGCGGTGGAGGTTTCCCCGCGCGGCGAGATCGACGTCGAGAACGCGTACGAGATTCGTGAAGCCGTGGCGGCCCAGCTGTCCTCCGGGTCCCCTGTCCGGATCGAGCTCAACATGCGGCATGTGACCTTCATCGACTCGGTGGGCATCAGCGCCCTGGTGGCCGCCTTCCAGCTGGCCGGGGTCAGCGGCGTCAAGCTGGTCGTCACCCGGCCCAGCCGTTTCGCGCACCGGCAGCTCTGGGTCACCGGGCTGCTCGGCCTCTTCGGCAACCCGCAGCCCTTCGACGAGACCGTCAACGCCTGACGCTCAGAGGGCGGGCGTCCGCACCCGGACAGCGTCGACGTTGATCCGTACGTCGGGGTCCTCGGAGGGTGCCCGGATCGGGGTGACGACGGCGAAGTTCTCGGCGAGCGCGGCCAGGTCGGTGCCGGGGTCCAGGGTCTCCTCGGCGGCCTGCACCGCCGTCCGGACGTAACCGTCGCCCGCTTCGGCGATGCTCATCTGCACCTGGCCGAAACGCGCCAGCGACGCCTGCCGCAGGCCGCGGATGCCGTCCACGTGCAGGTCCGGGACGTTGAGGTTGAAGATCGTGCCGGGCGGGGTGTGCAGCAGGGAGGGCAGCAGGCGGACCGCGAGGTCGGCCGCGCTCGCCCAGTGGTGCTGTTCGTCGTCGATCCGGTTGAGGGCGGCGATCGCGGCGCCCCCGCTGGCCGCGGTGGCCGCCGCCGGGGTCAGCACGTCGAGGGAGACGGCCAGCCCGTGCATCCCGGCGTGGGAGGCGGTGAGGCACGCCCCGACGGTGCCGGAGTGGACCACGGCGGCGCCCGCGTTGGCGCCCCGGTTGATGCCGGAGAGCACGATGTCCGGGATCGGCCCGAAGGCGTCGCGCAGGGCGAGCAGGACGATGTAGGCGGGTGAGGCGGCGACCCCGTACGCCGGGATGTTCTTGGCGCCGGGAAGCTCACGCGGCTCCGAGACGATCTTGCCGTCCTGCACGACCGCGGTCATCGAGGCGCTGCTGCCGCTGGACTCGCTCAGCGGCGCGGCCACCACCACGTCGTACCCGGCGTGCCCGACCGCGCGGGCGAGCCAGCGGATGCCGGGCGACTCGATGCCGTCGTCGTTGGTGATCAGGATTCGCGTTCGGGGTTGAGTGCCCGTTTGAGGAGTCATTTCGCCTTCTCTATCGGGGTCAGCCGGACCCGCTCGGTGAGGACCCGGACCGCGTCCACGTGCCCGGTGCCGAGCCCGTGCCGGGTGACGTTGAGGGCCCCCGCCGCCGCCCCGGTACGGACAGCCTCCTCGATGTGGCCGCCGTGGGCCAGGGTGGCGGCGACTCCGGCCGTCATCGAGTCGCCGGCGCCCCGGTGTTCGGCGGGGGTGAGACGGGGCAGGGCCACCGAGTAGATCTCCCCGTTGAAGAGGGCCAGCGCGCCCATGTCGGCCCGGGAGACCAGCACCGTCTCGGCGCCGCTCTCGTGCAGCCGGACGAGTGCCTTGACCAGTGATCCGGTGCTGCCGTCCGGCGCCTTCCCGTCGGCGATCAGCTCCTCGTGGCTGATCTTGAGGACGGAGATGCCGGCCTCCAGGACCGCGGCCAGGTGGCGGCTGCACAGGTCGGCGATCACCTTGCAGCCGTTGGACCGCAGATCGGCGGCGAGGCGCCCGTACACCTCGGGTTTGATCACCGACGGGTGGGCCGGGCCGCTCAGGATGGCGATGCCGGCCCGCAGGCCCTCGGCGAGGGTGAGGTTGTAGAGCTCGTCCAGTTCGTGCCGGGAGAGCGGGGTGCCGGGCCGCTCGGCGACCTCCTGCCGGCTGCCGCCCCGCCGGTCGTGCACATACCAGCCGCTGCCGTGCTCGCGCATGACCAGCCGCAGTGTGACGCCCGGAAGCTCCAGCAGCGGAGCCAGCACCCGGCCCACCTCGCCGCCCGCGGCCGCGCAGAGCGTCACCCGGGCCCCGAGCGACGTGATCATCCGGGTCTGCCAGATGCCCTGGCCGCCCGGATGGACGTGCAGCTCGGGCTCGTCGTGTTGTTGCTCGATGGTCACCGTCAGCTGTGGGGCCGGCGCGAAGACCATGACTCGCCCGTCACTCATGTCTCGCATTGTTATCTTTTCGCGCATCCGGCGTGGCGGTTCGCAAAAAGTACAGACGAGGTTTAAAGCCCGAAGCGTTACCAGCTGATCGGCGCGCAGTGCCGGGCCTGGCCGGCCGGCTCCACCTGCAGCGTGGCGTGATCGATGTGGAAGTCCTCGTGCAACGCCTCGCGAGCCTCGGTGAGCACGTCGCCCAGCTCGGCGTTCGGGTCCAGGCGCAGGTGCGCCGAGGCCACGTCCATCCCCTCGGTGAGCGTCCAGACGTGCAGGTCGTGCACGTCGCAGACGCCCGGGACGGCGGCCAGTCGCTCCCGCACCTCGGCCACGTCCAGGTGCCCGGGGGCGGCCTGGACCAGGATCCGGATCGCCGAGCGGCCCAGCGCGAAGGTGCGCGGCAGGATCATGAGGGCCACCAGGACGGCGACGATCGGGTCCGCGTACGCCCAGCCGGTGCCCCAGATGATCAGCGCCGCCACGATCACCCCCGCCGACCCGAGCAGATCGCCGAGCACCTCCAGGTACGCCCCGCGCACCCCGATGTTCTCCTTGGCGCCCGAGCGCAGCAGCGCGAACGCCACCAGGTTCGCCGCGAGGCCGCCGACCGCGACCAGCAGCATCCAGCCGGCCGGCACGTGCGGCGGGTCGGTGAACCGGCGCACCGCCTGCACCAGCACGAACCCGGCCACCACGGTGAGCAGCGCCGCGTTGGCGAGGGCGGCCAGCACCTCCAGCCGGTAGAGCCCGTAGGTGCGGCCCGAGTCGGTGCCCGCCTTGTGGGCGGCGGTGATGGCGGCCAGCGTCATCCCGATCGCCAGCACGTCGGTGAACATGTGACCCGCGTCGGAGAGCAGCGCCAGCGAACCGGTGATCCAGGCCGCGACCGCCTCGACCACCATGAAGACGGTCAGCAGCCCGGCCGCCCACCAAAGGCGACGCCGATGCCCGGCGCCGCTGTTGAGCAGCTCCCGGGTCCCGTGGTCGTGGCCGGCTCCCATGTCGTCCACCTTCCGTCGTCAGGCAGGCCGCCGCCAATGTATGCGGACATTGCTATATGTGCAATCAGTTCGGTGTGCCGTCCCGTGCGATGAAAGTCTCGCCGAACAGCCCGCGGCGGAAAGGGCGGACTTCTCCACCTCACCGCGTGTGCGGTGACCGTAACCGCCATGCCCGCCACGGCGGCGCCGACCAGCCCGCCGCCCGGCACAATCACCCTGCCGAGCGGCGTCCAGCCGGAAAGGCCCACGCCGGTCCGCGGTCCGCGACGGACAGCCGCGGCCCGGTCATCGTGCGATCCGGCGCCGGATCCCTACGGCAGCCAACCCGGGTTCGTGCCCACCGTGGTCAGCCGCTGCGTCGCACGGGACAGGGCGACGTACAGGGTGCGGACCCCGGCCGGGTCGGTCGCGATCTGCGCCGGCTCGACCAGCACGACCGCGTCGTACTCCATGCCCTTGGCCTCCAGCGCGGTCACCACCTGGACCCGCTCCGGCAGCCCGGCCACCCAGCCGGCCACCTCGTCGTGCCGCGGCACCGGCATGATCACGCCGATCGTGCCGTCCACCTCGGCGAGCTGCTTCTCGGTCAGCTCCCGGACCGCCTCCGGAAGACCATCGGTGGTCACCGTCACATCGGCCGGCTCGACCCCGGTGCTGCGCACCGCCGACGGCAACGGCAGATCAGGCATGATCGTACGGATGACGCGCGCCGCCACCTCGAAGATCTCCGACGAGTTGCGGTAGTTCGTGGTCAGCGCGTAACTGTTGCGCTTGCGGGTGCCCAGCGCGCGGTCCCGGGACCGGTCCAGCTCCTCCGGGTCACCGGACCACGCCGTCTGCGCCGGATCGCCGACGATGGTCCACGACGCGTAGGACCCGCGGCGCCCGATCATCCGCCACTGCATCGGCGACACGTCCTGCGACTCGTCGACGACGACGTGCGCGTACTCCCGGTAGTCCTCCTCGCGCCGCACCTGCTGGGCGCGGGCCGCCGCCTGCCGGTCCGCGAACGTGCTGACCTCCTGGATCCCGTCCCGCACGTGGAACGGGTTCCTCGTCCTGCGCTGCGGCTGCCGGGGCCGGCCCATCAGCTCGTCCAGCTCGTCCAGCAGCGCCACGTCGGCGATCGTCGGGCCGTGCTCGGCCAGCGCGTCGAACGAGCCCTGCAGCACGGCGATCTCGTCCCGGGAGAGAACACCGTTCGCGTACGCCCGGAGCCGCCCCGGATCGGCCAGCCAGCGCAGCACCCGCATCGGGGTGAACCGCGGCCACCACGCCTTCAGGAACTCCCGGAAGTCGGTGCGGTCGGCCAGCTCCGACTCGAACTCCCGCTTCTCCGGCAGCCCGGTCACCTTCGCCTCCCGGGCCTGCGCCCACAGCGCGTCGAAGACCCGGTCGAAACCGTGACCACGGACCTCGTTGCGCCGGGCGCCCCGGGGCAGCGCCGAACGCCGGATCCGCTCCAGATCCGCGGCGGCCAGCCGCAGCAGCGTCCCGCGGTAGAGCAGCCGCAACTCGGTGGGCGCGCCCGGCACCGCGTCGTGCGAGGCACGCTCCAGCACCCGCCGCATCCGCAGTGAGCCCTTGATCGCGGCGACCGGGCCGGAGTCCACCCGGGTCGCGTCGTAGCCCGGCACCAGCGTGCCGAGCGAGCGCAGCGTCGCTGTCTCCTCGCCGAGCGACGGCAGGACGGTCGCGATGTACTCCACGAAGACGCCGGACGGCCCGACCACCAGGATGCCGCCGCCCGCGAACCGGCTGCGGTCCGAATACAGCAGGTAGGCCGCCCGGTGCAGCGCCACCGCCGTCTTGCCGGTGCCCGGGCCGCCGGTCACGATCGTCACTCCGGACGCGGGGGAGCGGATCGCCTCGTCCTGCTCGCGCTGAATGGTGGCGACGATGTCCCGCATGCCGCGGCCGGTCGCCTTCGCCAGACTGGCCAGCAGCGCGCCGTCGCCGACCACCCGCATGCCGTCCGGCGCCGCGTCCGGGTCGAGCAGATCGTCCTCGATGCCGGTGACCTTCTCCCGGCTGGACTGGATCATCCGGCGGCGGACCACGCCGAGCGGTTCGGCCGCGGTGGCCCGGTAGAACGCCGCGGCGGCCGGGGCACGCCAGTCCACCACCAGCGGCTTCGAGGCTTCGTCACGGATGCCCATCCGGCCCACGTAGTGGGTGGCGCCGGCCTTGAGGTCGAGGCGGCCGAAGACGAGCCCCTCGTACTCGGTGTCGAGGGCGTGCCGGCGGCGCGCCGCGTGGTAGACCATCGCGTCGCGCTCCACCAGCGCCCCGAAGGTGCCCACCCCGGCCAGGCGGTAGCCCTCCTTCTCGGCCCGGGAGGCGTCCCGGCGCAGCTCCGCGAGGCGGGCGTAGACACGGTCGACATGCTGCTGCTCGACCGCGATCTCCTGTTGCAGGACGGTGGTGTCGCTCAAGTCCGCTGTTCTCCCTCTCATGGCGCACCACCGAAGCGCGCTCGGCGCCAAGGGGGCAATCGAACTTACTCCCACGCCCCCGTCCGCGTCGAACGAGCCCGGCGCTCACTCCGTGGCCGGAACTTCCCAGGATCGTCGCCGGAACACCGCGAGATATGCATTTCCCCGGAAAACGAGCAGCTTGCCCACGAGAGGCGGGCGGGGTGACCGATGTCGAACGCGCCGGTAACCCCGGGCCACGCCGCAGCCCCGACGTGATCCACGCGACAGAACCTAGGCCGCGCGGGAGCAGTGCCGGGCCCGCGTCATCGTCCGGCGCGTCCGCCTCACGTTCCGGGCGGCCCGGCGGACGATCGCGACGAGCGCCTCCGAGACTTCCGCCGGCCGTTCCAGCGGGAGCATGTGCCCGGCCCCCGGCAGCACGGTCAGCTCGGCCCCGGCCAGCGCCCCGGCGATCGACTCGGCGCAGGCCGGCGGGGTGAGCCGGTCCCGGTCGCCGACCAGCACGGTGGCCGGCATGCCGCCCAGCTCGGCCAGCGTGTCGAGCCGCAGCTGGGCGCCGATCGACTCCCGGAAACCGCCGATCGACCGCAGCGGTGCCCGGCCCACGCTGTGGATGGTCAGCATCATGGCCTCCTCGGCGCAGTCGTCGCCGAAGAGCAGCCAGCGCAGGGCCGGGCGCAGAGCCGGCAGGACCGCCCGGTGCGGTCGCCACGCGCCGGACCGGGCGAGCAGGCCGGCGCCGAGCATCTCACCGGCCCGCAGCACCCCGGCGAGGCTGTCGGGCAGCCCGTACCGGGTATGGGTGTGGCCCTCGGCGGTGGTCGAGACCAGGAGCAGGCCCGACACCCGGGCGGCGAACTCGCCGGGGTGCCGGTGCGCGTACTCCATGATGGTCATCCCGCCCATCGAATGCCCGGCCAGCACGACCGGGCCGGTTGGAGCGCAACGGCGGATCACCTCGGCCATGTCGTCGCCGAGCCGGGCCAGGGTGGCCTCGCGCAGCCGGGTCGGACCCGACCGGCCGTGGCCCCGGGTGTCGTAGGCGATCACCCTGGGCGCCTTGCGGCCCATCCCGGTGAGTGCGGTGATCTGGTGCTGCCAGGTCCGGCGGTCGAGGCACCAGCCGTGCGCCAGCACCACCGTGACCTGGGCATCCTGGGGGCCGGAGATCGATACATGCAGCCGGACGCCGTCGGCGGTGGTGATCTCGGTACGCGTCTGCATGGGCACCTCTGTGGTGGTCACTGTCCCCGTATACCCACGGGTACGCCCAGTATCACCCGGTCGGGGAGCGGGTTGTCCACACCGTAAGCCCTAGCGGACCATCATCACCCGTTCGTACGGACGTTC
>NZ_JBFAMR010000105.1:0-20691 GCF_040656595.1 Actinoplanes sp. NPDC049802 | reverse complement strand
ACGACTGGGCGACCACCAAACACCAGAGCAAGCCGATCATGATCGCGGAGTGGGGCGCCTACCACCGCATCGGCCGTGACACCGACAAATCGTTCGTGTACGACAGCGTGCTGCCACAGCTGTCGAAACGGCCCGCGATCAAGGCGATCGTCCACTTCGACACCAAGACCGACGACGAGGGCGACCGCGACATCAGCGTCGACAGCACCACGGCCGGCCTGGCCTCCTTCAAGAACCTGGCCGCCAGCCCGATCTTCAACGTCAAGCTCGGCTGACCACATGATGCCTGAGCGCGGTCCGAGATGCCCGGGCGGCACTCAGGAGTGCGGCAGGCGCGGGGGCCGATGGTGGTCAGAGCAGGAACACCGGGCATCCGGCACGCTGGATCATGGCGCGGCTCACCGAGCCGAGCATGGTCGCGGGGTGCCACCCAAGCCGCGCCTGCCGACGACCAGCGCGGCCGCCCGGTGGGAGATGCCGGCGCGCGCCGTGACCGGGTCGGTATCGATGGTGCGGTGATGTACGAGCACTCCGTCGACGGCCAGATTGCCCGGCCCTCTCTGCGGACACCTACCGTACCGATGACAGTTGCGTGACAAACCGTGCCGGAGCCCGTCTTGGTGGGCTCGCATTCTGTCTTCGGGGCATCATGCGGATATGAACTCGGTACTGCTGATCGAGGACGACGACCGCATTCGTCTCTCCTTGGTGATGGCTCTGGAGGACGAGGGGTACACCACGCACGCCGTCGCCACCGCGGAAGAGGGCATCGCGGAGCAGCGGCGTGAACCGGCCGACACTGTCCTGGTCGATCTGATGCTGCCCGGTATGGACGGCTACGAGTGCGTCCGGCAGTTGCGCCGCGACGACGACGTCCCGATCGTGGTGGTCAGCGCCCGCGACGACACCCACGACATCGTCGCCGCGCTGGAGGCCGGCGCCGACGACTACGTGATCAAACCGGTACGGGTCAAGGAGCTGGCTGCACGCTTGCGAGCTCTCCGTCGCCGCGCCCGCGCCGCTGCCGCCGCACCGGCCGCGCCTGAGACGTCGGTGCTGACCTTCGGTGATCTTCAGGTACGGCCGGAAGCCGGCGAGGTGCGCCTGCGTGGCGAGCCGGTGGCCGTGACCCGTACCGAGTTCCGGCTGCTGTGCGAGCTGGCCGACCACCCGGGCCTGGTGCTTTCCCGCCAGCAGTTGCTGCAGCGGGTGTGGGGCCACGAGTTCGGTGACGAACGGGTGGTGGACGTGCACGTGGGCCGGCTGCGTCACAAGATCGAGGCGGATACCGGCAATCCGCGGCATCTGGTGACCGTCCGCGGCCTGGGCTACAAGCTGCAGCCGTGAAACCGATCGGCCTGCGCGCTCGGGTGAGCGCCGCCTTCGCCCTGGGCGCGCTGATCCTGTCGGCGTCCATCAGCCTGCTGTCGTACGAGTCGACCCGCCGCACCCTGTTCGCCGAGCGGGAACGGACCGCGGTCCGGACGACCTACTACGACGCCGCGGTTGTCAACGCCGGTATCGCCGGCACCCAGGATCCGGACATCCTGGACGTGCTGCGTTCCCTGGACACCGGATCCGACCGGTACGTGTTGTTGCAGCTCGACGGCCAATGGCACTCGCGCAGCGCGGATCCGGCCGCCGGCACCGCCGTACCGCAAGCACTGCAGGACATGACCGCCGACGGAGACGCCGGAGCGCAGCGGATCCGCCACGACGGCCACCCGGCACTTATAGTCGGTATTCCGTTGACCGGGGCAACCGCTTACTACGAGATCATCTCGCTGGCAGAGCTGGAACGCACCCTCCAGACCCTGGCCCTCGTCCTTGCCGCTGCCGCCATCATGGTCGCAGCCGGTGGCGCGGCTGTCGGCTGGTATGTCACCCGGCATGCGCTGCGCCCGCTGGCCGCGGTCGCCGATGCGGCCCGGGGGATCGCAGCGGGTGACCTGACCACCCGCCTGGACCCGGCCACCGAACCGGACGTCGCCCCGCTCTCGGCGTCGTTCAACGACATGGCCGACCAGCTCGCGCTTCGCCTGCAACGCGATCGGCGCTTCGCCGCCGACGTCAGCCACGAACTGCGCTCCCCACTGCAGACCCTGGAAGCCGCGGCCAGCGTGATCGACAGACGCCGCCACCAGCTCGACGACCGGTCAGCGGCGGCCGTCGGCCTGCTCACCGCCGAGGTGGGCCGCTTCCAGGCGCTGGTGAACGACCTGCTGGAGCTGGCCCGCAGTGACCAGCCGGCCCAGCGGGAACCGAGCGACGTGGCAGAACTCGCCCGGCGGGTCTGCCGCTCCCGGAACCTGCCCGCCGACCTGGTCGAGACGGCCGGCGACCCTCCGCACACCTGGCCGATCGACCGGCGTCGCGTCGAACAGGCATTGGGCAACTTGATCGACAATGCGATCCGCTACGGCGGCGGCCCGGTCGCGGTCCGCGTCGGGCCCGCCTACGTGGAGGTCGACGATGCCGGGCCCGGTGTGGCAGAGCGGGACAGGGCGAGCATCTTCGACCGGTTCGTGCGCGGCCCGGCGGCCAACGCCCGCGGCACCGGCGACGGCACCGGGCTGGGGCTGGCGATCGTCGCCGAGCATGCCGCCGCGCACGGCGGCGCCGCCACCGTCATCGACCGTCCCGGTGGCGGCGCCCGTTTCCGTATCGACCTTCCCGGGACAACAACATGATCATCGTACGGATGGTGCTCACCGTCGTGGCCGTCCTGCTGTTCACCGGCTGCGGTGTACCAGTGCAGGACGAGCCGCATCAGGTCGACCTACCCCGTCGGCCCCTCAACGTGACGGCCGGGCCCACGGCGGTCGAACCCGTCGGCGAAGTCGCGCAGGTGATGTGCCTCGTCAGCGACGACCGACTCGTACAGTCCGTGCGGCGCGTCGATGCGATCCCCAACCCGCAACAACAACTCGACCAGCTCGTCGCCGGCCCCACCCCAGCCGAACAGGCACAGGACCTGTCGACCGCACTCGCCGCAACGGCGCTGACCGTGACGGTTCCGGCCGGTGGCGCCGTGGCCGCCGTCGAGGTCGGCGAAACCGGCGAGAGCGCGGCCCGCAGCGACGAGGTCCTCGCCTACGGTCAGATCGTCTGCACTCTCACCAGCCGCGCCGACATCGCCGCGGTGACGTTCCAGCGTGAAGGCCGGCCGCTACAGGTGCCCCGCGGCAACCTCACCCTGTCCAGCGGCCCGCTGCGGACGGCCGATTATCAATCGCTGCTCGGCCACGGATGACAGACGGCGACCGCTGTAGGCGCCGGCCGCCCGTCGGCGCAGACACAGGTCGCCTGTTGCCACGACAACGGGAACAGCTCCCTCGTACCAAGAACAAGACGCCGCCTCAGACTTTGAAGGTCTCGGCGGTGTGATTCATGTGGTCGGCCATACCAGTGAGCTTGTCGATGGTGGCGGTGGTGGTGGTCACGGCGCTGTGGGTGTTCTGGACCGTGGCTGCGACGGTGGCGACGTGCCCGGCGATCTGTGCCGAACCGCTGGCGGTCTGAGCTACATTGCGGCTCATCTCGGCTGTTGTGGCACTCTGTTCCTCCACTGCGCTGGCGATCGTCGTCACGAAGTTGTTGATGCGCTCGATGACGCTCTGGAATGTGCCGATCACCTCGGCGGCGCCGGTGCTGTCTTCCTGGATGGCCCGTACCCGGGCGCTGATGTCCTCGGTTGCCCTGGCGGTCTCCTGAGCCAGGTCCTTGACCTCGCCCGCGACCACCGCGAAGCCTTTGCCGAGTTCGCCGGCGCGCGCGGCTTCGATGGTGGCGTTGAGCGCCAGGAGGTTGGTCTGCTGCGCGATGGCGTTGATCACCTGGACCACCGCACCGATCTCCGAAGAAGAACCGGTGAGCTGACGTACGCGCTCCCCGGCGACGCTCGCCGCGGTCAGAGCCTCGCCCGACACGGTTGCCGCCTGAGCGGCGCTGTGGCTGATCTCCTGGATCGATGCTTCCATCTCCTCCGTCGCGGCGGCGACCGTCTGACTGTTGGTGCTGACCTCCTCAGCCGCGACAGCGGCGCTGTTGACCACGGTGGCGGCCTCGTCGGAGCTGGTGACGATGCGGGTGGTGCCGGCACGCAATTGCTGGGATGCCAGCGACAGTTGTACGGCGTCGGCCTTGATCTGGGTGACCGCTGCGGCGAGGGTGTCGGCGGCCTCGTTGACCGCTGTTCCCATGTCGCTCAGCTCACCGCCCATGGTCGTGGTGTCGACCCGCTGGGTGAGGTCGCGGCTGGCGACGGCTTTCAGTGTGGCCATCGCCGCGGTGAGCGGGGCGACGATGCTGCGGCGGGTGACATACACCAGCGGAACGGCGAGCAACAGCGCCACGGACATGCCGAGGCCGAGTTGGATCTGCGCCGTCCGTGCGGCCGCCGCCGCGTCCACGGCTGCGGCGTCGCTGCGTGACTGAGCGCTGTCGACCAGCGTCTGTGTGTTCTCCAGGATCCGGAAATAGATCTCCCAAGACGCGCCGCCGATGGTCGCGTTCGCCTTGCTTACTGACTGCGAGGTGCCCTCGGCGAACATCGCCGCGATGGTGTCGTCCATCGCCAGGAAGGCGTCCCAGTCGGTACGGATCGCCTGGAATGTCATCTTTTCCTGCGTGGTCAAGACGCTCGTGTCGACGCTCGACAGGTGTGTTCGCAGCCGGCCGACGACCTCGAGGTAACCGGCCCGGCTCGCGGCGTCGGGTTTGACCGCCTTGCGTGGATCGCCTAAGGCGGCTTCCCAGGCGTACGCGACCTGCCAGCCACTCACGTCGGAGTTGAAGTACTTGATCTCCTGCGCGGACCGCGCGAACAGGAGCATGTCCTTCATGTGCGCCACCGCCCGGTCCTGGGCGCGCAACGCCACGAAACCGGCCAATCCAGCAGCGAGGAAGAACGTGACCACCAGGCCGAGGCAGACAACTAGGCGCGCGCCCACCCGCATGCGGCTCACTAGACGAATCATCAGACGTTCTCCCGGAGAAGTCCTGCTAATGATCGCCTGATCGACGGGAAGAGCCATGCGTTAAGGATTCGTGCTGAACAGACAGATCATCGCAGCCAGTCGTGCCGACTCCGGCTGACAAGGCGTTCAGGCGCGGGTGACCGCCACACCAGCGTCGATGACACCCCGGCCGGCCTGGCCTCGTTCAAGAAGCGGCAGCTGCTGGATCTTCACCGTGAAGCTCGGTTGACCACCATGATTCTGCAGCGCCGCCGGGCCGGTCCGGGCGGCGCTGGTGAACGTCGGAGCGATCAGGGCTGGCGGGGCCGCGGGTGCCTGCGACGACACCGATGATCAAGGCGACGCGTCACCCGAGGAACAACAGCAACCTCACCATGGTGGCGGCCGATCCCGCCCAGGCGCGCCAGCCACCGTTCTGCAGGATGATCTCCGGAAATCGGCGAGCGGCCAACAACAGCACCACGCACCGTGCCCGGCGACGGCCGCAAGAACTCGCTCGGTGAACGCCGAGAGAAGAAGGAACGGCGGGCCGTTCGTCACGAATCGGTCCTGTCAGAGCTGATCCTGATCGGCGGCGCGCAACGACCGGGGAGACTCCGGCGCCGGCAGCCCGCCCGGCTGCTCGCTGGCCGGCCCGGACACTTCGGCCTCGGCGGCACGAACCTCGGCGTTGATCTTCTGGGCTTCGGCGGCGGCCGCCTGCGCCGCCTCGGTGGCCTCGCGTTCGACGGCCTGCGAGTCGACCGCGGCCGCGGGTACGTCGTGGGCCATGCCGGCCAGCCCGCCCAATGCTCCGCCGAGTCCTTCCAGGGCCTTGGTGAGTTCGGTGGGGACGATCCAGACCTTGTTGGCCGATCCTTCGGCGATCTGCGGCAGGGCCTGAAGATACTGGTAGGCGAGCACCTTCTGCGACGGGTTGGCCTGGTGGATCGCGTCGAAGACCGTACGGACGGCCTTGGCCTGGCCCTCGGCCTGCAGGATCCGGGCCTGCCGGTCACCGTCGGCACGCAGCACGGCGGCCTGCTTCTCGCCCTCGGCGGTCAGGATCGCGGCCTGCTTGCGGCCCTCGGCGTTCAGGATCGTGGCACGGCGCTCCCGCTCGGCGCGCATCTGCTTCTCCATCGAGTCGCGGATGCTGGGCGGCGGCTCGATCGCCTTGATCTCGACCCGGGTGACCTTGATGCCCCACCGGCCGGTGGTCTCGTCGAGCACGCTGGAAAGGTGCTTGTTGATCTCCTCCCGGCTGGTCAGGGCGCGTTCCAGGTCGAGCGAGCCGATCACGTTGCGCAGCGTGGTGACGGTGAGCTGCTCGATGGCCTGCAGGAAGTGGGAGATCTCGTAGGTGGCCCGCATCGGATCGATCACGCGGAAGTAGAGCACCGTGTCGATCGAGACGACCAGGTTGTCGGACGTGATCACCGGCTGTGGCGGGAAGGACACCACCTGCTCGCGCATGTCGACCTTGGCGCGGACGGCGTCGATGAACGGCACCAGCAGGTTGAGTCCCGGTGACAGGGTCCGCTGGTACTTGCCGAGCCGTTCGATGACGTCCATGCGCTGCTGCGGAACGATGCGGACGGTTTTCAGTAGAGTGACGACGGTCAAAAGGAGAAAAACGGCAATGACGATGCCCAGGAAAGCGTCCACGCGGATGATCCACCTCTGCATTGAGGATTGACGGCAGTCATGATAGGAGGTCGGTTATGCCGGGTGGATCGTCATGCCAGACCACCACGGTGCCGCCAGCCGTTTCCAGAATGGTGACCCGGTCGCCGGGAGGATAGGTGCCGAAGCCTTCAAGAGACCGCGCCTGCCACAGTTCGCCGTCGAGGCGCACCATCCCGTGCTCGGTGTCGACCTGCTCCACCACGACAGCGGTGGCGCCCTGCATGGTTGCCGTTCCCATCCCGACGGGCCCGCTCCTGTGCAGGTGACGTAGCAGCACTGGGCGCAGCGCCACCAGAGTCAGCGCCGACACGACCACGAATACGCCGCCTTGGACCGGTACGGACGCGCCGAGTCCGGCCACGGCGGCCGCCGCCAGTGCCCCCGCCGAGAACATGAGCAGGAAAAGGGTGGTCGTGAAGATCTCCGCGACGGCGAGCGCCACGGCCGCGATAATCCACAACAACACATCCATAATCCGATAGTGACACGGTGGTGGGGAATCAGCCACCTATTCTCGGTGACGTCTGGCCGGGCTCGATTCTGCATCGTCACGAGATTGTCATTGTTCTGATGGGAATTCCACATAGTCAGCAGTGCCGGCGAGGCGAGGCCCGTCCACTGTTGATCGGCATGTGGAACGCGCCGCCCGACGGCGGAACGGGGCGGCAGGCTGGCGCCTCGGCCCGTGGCACAACAGATCGCAGGTGCATCGGTCAGGGTCTGCCGGCCGGATCCGTCCCGCTCCGGTGCATGGCTCGTCGTACCGGCGATGGTGCATGATCGCATGGTGCGTCCGCTGCCTCGTGCGGATCTGCTGGTCGCGGGTACCGCGGTGGCGATCCTTCTGCTGACGGTGTTCACCATGCCGCAGGACCCGTGCACGGTGGCCGCGCCGTGCGTGCCGGAGCCGGTGACGGCGTTCGCGGTGGGCCTGCTGGCGGCCGCGGCGGCGATGTCGTTCGTACACCGATGGTCTGCCGCGGGCGCGGCAGTGGCGTGCACGGTGGTGTGGCCGGTCAGTGACCGGTTCGACGACGCGGACCTGGGATGGCGGGGCTTTCTTCCGCTGATGCTCGTGGCCGTCGTCGTCGGAGTGGCGCGGGTGCGGTGGCCCGGTGCAGCCGACGCACCACCGGCTCGGCGGCGACAACCACCCGCACCGCAGCGGCCGCCGTCGTTCACCCGGCCCCTGGCAGCCGGCGCGTTGCTGCTGCTCTGCGGGATCACCGCCTCCGGGTGGACGCTATGGCAGCAGGACCGGGTCACCGAGCAGGAGGCGACCGCACGAACAACGACCGCGGTGGTGCGGGAACACCTCGACGACGGCGCGATCATCGGTTTGGAACTGCCTGACGGCACCTCATGGCATACCGAGGTGCTGGATGCAAACGACTACCCGATCGGCAGCCGCACCGAGGTGCTCGTCGACAACGCGGGACTACGGCAGCTGCGTAGCGAACCCTACGACATCACGATGCTCTTGCTGCCCGCCGTCACCGCCGCCGGGCTCGCCGTGGCCCACCTCGTCCGTATCGCCGCTCGACGCCGAGACCTGCGGCGATTACTGACCGGCCCGCAGCCGGTGCGCCCGGCACGCGCGGCGCTACGTGGCGAGGATCTGATCGTCCTGGTGCCCGGCCCCGCCGGCACAGCTGAACAGTTCGTCATGCCCATCAGTGGAGATCCCCAGGACGAGGCACCGGCCGAAACCAGCGGCGGAGCACAGGTCCGCACCGAGCCGGCCCTGCTCTACGGCGCGGTTCGGCCAGGCCAGTGGTGCGCGGTCCAGATCGGTGATCGCCTCCATGTACCGTGCCAACCGGTGTCCCGGGTGGAGACGGTGCGCTACGACGGGAACCGCGGGCTGCCGGCCGACATCGACGACGACGGAGAACCGAGCGTCGCGAGAGCCGACCTCCTGCCGCAGGATCGAGACCCGACGGAGCCGCGCGAATACCGGCTCACATCACCGCAGGCCTGGGGTCGTGTCGTCGTCGCCGGGGCGGCCGGAGCTGCGGGACTCGCCGTACTCGCTGAAGGGTTTTCGCCGTCGCTCGTCGCCGCTGCCGCGGTGATCGGAGCAATGGCCGGCACCGAGTGGGGTTGGCGACTCTACCTGCGCCCCCGACTGCGCTGGAGCCTCGGCGGAGTCAGCGCGGTCACACCCTGGCGGCGCCACCGCACGTCCTGGACACCGGACAGCGGACTGGACCTCGACGAGACCGGCCACGTGCAGGTCACCGACGGCCACGCGGAATTCACCATGCCCGTCCGCGGCGGCGCGTCCCACAACGAACGGCAACTCGTGGCAGCGCTACGGCATGCACGCAGGCTCGCGCTCCGCAATCCGGAACCCCGGGATCCTCCACCACTGATGATGCCGGCCCGCCCGGGGCGACTGCATCTGATCTGGGCGGGACTCTCGATCGCCGTCATCACGCTGTCCCTGACGATCTGATCCCGGCCCTGGACGTCATCCGTCTGCACACTGTCTTCACGACATCGACGCCCTGCCCGAACGACGGCGCGGGGGCCCCGGTACGTCAAGGGCTCGTGTACGAGGCATCGGATTCACCGGTGTCCGTCGGCGAGATCCTCCACGAGGGCCACTGCTGCCGCGACCCCGTTTTCGACTCGAACCCGCTCACCGAGCCGGCGAGCGGCGGTGACCATCGCCTGATCGTCCACAACTTGGCGGATGGCGGCGGCCATCCTCGGCACGGTCAGGTGCCGCAGGCCGAAGACTGCCACCCCATCTCCCGGACACGCCCCCAGACGCATGTATTACCCCAACTGAAGAGGAGTGCTGGGATACGCCTACGCGGCTTCGAAGACGGTTTGACCAGGCACGAACCACCCGGTGCCCCGCAGCACCGCGAGCGAGCCCACGTTCTGCAGAGCCGCCCGGGCGAACGGCGGGTGGAGCGGGGAACTCTGCCCGGGCCGGCCCGAAGATTTCGCGCACGCCCTGCGTGGCCAGTCCGCGCCCGGCTATCCGTTCCGCCATCCGAATCCGTGCTCAGGACCGTCGTCCTCGACGTCCACCAGGTTGAACCGCCCCAGCAGCGCCCCGCTGTCGTCAACCATCACGTGGAAGTGGCAGAGGCCACTCGCCTGGGCGCGGGCAGGGCCGGATGCCGTTGCGTGATTTCGGCGACGTAGTCGTCCCCCTCGATCCGGGATGGACCGGGCGGAGCAGACCCGGTCCGCCGCCTTGAACTCCAGCAGGGCAACCGCATGATCCGCGCGAAGGCCCTCAGGTAAGGGCATCCGCTGATCCTGAGGAGTGCGATCTTCAGGAGACGGTCCGAGACCACTGCTGGTTGGTGCCGGTTCCGCAGGTGTACTGCTGGATGTCGGCGCCGTCGGCGGTGTTCGCCGAGACCACGTCCAGACACTTGCCGCTGTGCTGGGCGATGATCTGGAAGTAGCCGCTGCCCGCGTCGCGGAACTCCCACCTCTGGTTGCCGCCGCTGTTCCAGGTGTACTTGACCTCGGCGCTGTCGGCCGTCGACGCGCTGACCACGTCCATCACCTTGCCGCTGTTGCGGTTCGTGACCCGGTAGAAGGAGGCCGGGTTGCCGGTGACGGTGCCGGCGGCCGCGTCCACGGTGACCGTCGGATACCAGCTCAGCGACATCGACGTGGAACTGGGGAAGCTGATCGGCAGCCACACGTACCGCGAGTCGTTGACCGGCCTGGACCACGCGCCCGCCCAGCGGTCGCCCGTTTAGAGATAGAGGTATGGCCTCTGTCATCAACCGATAGCAGCGACGGACCGCTCGCCAGCCGATGTCGCGGAAGGGAATTCGTCTGCTGCTGTGCCGCCCACCCGGCCAGCCTGCGAGCCTGCTCCGGGGTGCCGATGGCGCCAAATTGACGGCGCACCGGCCCTCACCATGCTCGCCTCGGCGTTGGCGCGGCCGGTCGGCGCCTCAGTGAGCGCGCTGCGTCGCTACCTGCAGGTAGGTTGACAGATATTAGGACGATCGTCCTAAGATCTTTAGGACAAGCATCCTAGGGATGGAAGCGAGGATTCCAGCGATGGTCTTGAGCACATCGACTCGCGAGCAGATCGTCGCGGCGGCTGACCGGCTGTTCTATGAGCATGGTTTCGCGCACACGTCGTTCACGGCGATCGCTGATGCGGTGGGGATCTCGCGGGGGAACTTCTACTACCACTTCCGGACCAAGGACGAGATTCTCGCCGCGGTGATCGAGTCCCGGGTGGAGTCCACCCGCGGCATGTTGCGGCAGTGGGAGACCGGGGCTGCCGATCCGGCGGAGCGGATCCGCCGGTTCATCCGCATCGTGCTGACCAACGGTGCGGACATCCGTGACTTCGGCTGCCCGGTCGGCACCCTTACTGCCGAGCTCGCGAAACTGCGTCATCCGGCGCGGCCTGAGGCGACCGCGGTGTTCACCTTGTTCCGGCGGTGGCTCGCCGAGCAGTTCACCGCGCTGGGGCATGCGAGCACCGCTGACGAGAAGGCGCTGCATGTGCTGGCGTTCAGCCAGGGCGTCGCCACGCTGGCCAACGCCTTCGGCGACGAGGATTTCGTACATCGGGAGGTCGACCGCCTGGAGGACTGGCTCGCCGTCCAGCTCCGGCCCGCCGACAGATTTCCGCAATGACCGACAGAGAGAGGTTGGGCGATGTTCATCGTATTGCTCCGGTTCGCTGAGAACAGGGCCGCTGCCGCGGAGCACATGCCCGCGCACCAGCAGTGGATCAAGCTGGGCCTCACCGACCAGGTGTTCCTCCTGGTCGGTGGTATCCAGCCCGGACTCGGTGGGGCGGTGCTGGCGCACAACACCTCGCGTCAACAGTTGGAGCAGCGGGTGGCCGAGGACCCGTTCGTCGTCCACCGGGTCGTCGACGCCGAGATCCTCCAGATCGCGCCCGGCATGGCCGACCCGCGGCTCGGCTTCCTGCTGCCGGCCCGCTGACGGCCTCCGCCGTACCGTCGCAGGTGGCACCTCAGGGTGATTGGCGCTGGTCGCCACGCCGGCGGATCCGGCCGCGGGCGGCGCGCCGATTCAGCCGCCGTTGCTCCTTGTCGGCCCATCGAGCGACCCGGGCGGGGTCGAGCCGGCCGCCGTGGCCGACGTGGAGTGCGGTGGGTTTGAGGTCGAGCATCGCCCGCAGGCTGGCCAGGTTGGCGATCGGGTCGTCGTGGAAGGGCGGGTTGGCCGGTCTGCCGGTGATGGTGCCCATGAACGAGGTGGCGATGAGGTCTCCGGCCACCAGGTCACCGTCGTCGGTGAGAACGGAGACCGATCCAGCGGTGTGGCCGGGCGTGGGCACGATATGGGCGGCGACGCCAAGATCGTCGAGTCGTCGTGGTCCGTCGAGGACGAGGTCGGGTTCGACCGGCTGGGCGGTGACGTGCAGGGCGGGCATCCGGCGCAGGATCGCGCCGAATGGTCCGGTGGGCAGGTAGGGCTGGCGGGCGCGGCCGGCCCGGTAGGGGTCGAGGCCGGCGTGGTGGGCGGCGATCGGGGCGCCGGTCAGCCGGCTGATCTGGGCGGCGGCGCCGAAGTGGTCGATGTGGGCGTGGGTGAGCACGATCAGGGCCAGGTCCGCGGGGTCGATGCCGTGGGCGGCGATACCGTCGACGATCCTGCGGCCGGTGCCGGGGATGCCGGCGTCGACGAGGATCGGCCGGCGGCCCAGCAGCAGATAGGCGTTGATGGAGTGCCGGCCGGCGACCGGGATGGGGTGCACACCGACCCGGCCGCGTGCGGGCCGGGCCGTCATCGTGCGACTCCGATGGCAACGGCGACGAGCAGAACCATGACGGCGGTGATCGAGGTCGCCGCGGCTGACCCACGCAGGTCTTTCGGCAGCCACCGGAACAACAGCCGGGAGACGCGGCTGAGTAGGGCCAGGGGTGCCGCAGCGAGCCAGATCTCGCGTTCCACTCGTCCGCCGGCGAATCCGACGACGCCCGGCAGGTGCCCGACGGCTCGCAGCAGCGGGCCGGCCATCGCGCGGCTGCGGTCGCGGTGCGGGACCCGCCCGGAGACGATGTCGGTCAGGGCAGCGTGCAGGCCTCGTGCGTCGTTGGCCCAGTGGGCACGGAACCGGATGACACCGCTGGAATCGATCAGGTAGGCCGAGTTGGGTTTCGGGCTCATCGCCCGGTGCAGGCCGCCGTCGAGGTCATCGACTGCCACCTCGAACGGGACCGCGTGGTGGCGGCGCAGCTCGTCGGCGTGCCGCCGTTTCTCGTCGTCGGTGCGGGGCTGGTCGAAATGCTGGCCGGGGTGGGCCTCGCGGGTGTTTACCAGCACGAACCGCGCGCGATCGCCGAACTCGCGGTGCAGGGTGTTGAGGATCGGGCCGGCGCTCTCGGTGACCGGGCAGGTGCGGGACCCGAAGACCAGCAGCACGGGCCGCGGGCCGAGGTCGGTGCTCGTGAACCGTCCGCCGTCGAGGACGGGCAGGTCGAAGGCGGGTACGTGGTCGCCGGGCGCGGGTGCGTCGGGGCTGAAGGTCAGGTCGTCGATCAGCAACGAGGTGCGGAACCGGGTGAAGCGGTAGGTCTCCCCGGCGTCTGCGGTGGGGGTGTGCGGTGTGGTCGGCATGCGCCCTCCTGAAGGATTTGACTGATCGGTCAACTCTGCGGGTATGCGAAGGCGGGCCGCGCCGCCGAGCGATGCTCAGCGCGAGGCCCGCAGCAGCAGACGGATGTCGGATCGGGCGAGCAGAACGAGATCCGGGTCGTCATGGGCCTTGGCCAGCAGCGCCAAGCCCTGCATCAGCGCCAGGACCCGTGTCGCGGCGGTGCTGGGGTCGATGTCTTCCGGTACGTCGCCGCGGCCTTTCGCTTCGCTGATCGCGGTGGCGAAGTAGCCCATCCAGCCGTTGAGAACTCGGCCGGCCTGGGCCCTGGCCTCGTCGCCATGGCCGGCGACCTCCGAGACAAGGGTGCCGAGCGGGCAGCCCGGTGTGACACCGAACCGCTCCCGCATCAGCGTCAGCATCCGCACGAAGCTGGTCACGAACCGGTCGATGCGGTCCAAGGGTGGCACGTCGTCGGCGAAGGCCTCGTCCAGCACCGCCCGCATCATGTCCCAGTTGTGCTCCAGAACGGCTCCGCCCAGCGCCTCCTTGGATGGGAAGAAGTGATAGAGGCTGCCCTTGTGGACACCGGCGGCACGGCAGACGTCCTCGGTGCTGACCTCCGCCAGTGACGCGCCGTGCACCAGGTCACGTGCCACGGCGATGATGCGATCCCGTGTGTCCCGGGCCATGGCCACCCCACTTAGTTGACTGCGCAGTCAAATCTAAGTGCGGATTGACCGATCAGTCAACTCTGGTGGGCCTGGGTGGCTCGGAAGAGCTTGATCAACGCGGTGATGTGGTCGTCACCGTGTCCCTGGTTGATCGCTTGGCGGTATGTATCGGCAGCGGTGCGGGTTAGGGCAACGGTGGCGTGGCGCGAGGCGGCATCGGCGGTGGCGTACTCCAGGTCTTTGGTGACCAGCTGGATCGGGAAGCCTGCCCGGAAGGTGTCGCCGAGCATGGCGGTCGCGGCGGTGGCGGCGGCCTGGCTTGCCACCGGGGTCGCAGCCAGTACCTCGACGGCGCGGGCCGGATCCAGGCCGGTGCCGTGCAGCGCCCCGATCAGCTCGGCGACAGCAGCGACCTGGACGGCGAACAACGAGTTGGCCAGAAGTTTCATCTGTACGCCGGTTCCGGCCGGTCCCATGTGGTGCACGGCGCCGCCGAGTTGGCGCAGCACGGGTTCGACTCGGCGCAGGACCACCGCCTCGCCGCCGGCCAGGAAGATCAGGGCGCCGGCGTCGGCTTGCGGACGGGAGCCCAGCACCGGCGCGTCAAGGTAGTCCACACCGCGCTGTGCGCACCGGGCGGCGAGTTCGCCGGAGAAGGCCGGCGTCACGGTGGAGCAATCGACGGCAAGCGCGCCCGGGGCCATCGCTGCCAGCGCGCCGACACCGGAGTCCAGCCAGACGCTACGGCCTGCACCGTCGTCCCGCAGCATGCTGATGACCAGGTCACACCGGTCGGCGGCTGCGGCTGGTGTCGGTGCTGCGGTGGCGCCCGCCTCAACCATCTGCTGCGCCGTCTTGGCCGTGCGGTTCCACACGGTGATCTGATGCTCACCCGTGGCCAGTAGCCGGCGGGTCATGCGCGAGCCCATGGCCCCGAGTCCCAGCATGGCGATCTTCATCGTGCTCCTTTGTGCATCGTACGGTGGTCGCGGTGTGGGGCTGGGGATCACGAGCCCATGGCGGCGAACGCCTCGGTGAAGGCGCGCGGGTCGCCGTGCCACAGCTGGCTCATCTGCGCGGACACCGGATCCGGGTAGATGTCGGGCCGGCCGGCCGTGACACCGTCGAGGATCGCGTCGGCGACCTCGTGGGCGGCCGCCTTGGGCGCGTTGATGCCGGCGAGCATGTCGGTGTCGATCCCGCCGGGGTAGACGCCGTGCACACTGACGCCCGCCCGGACGAGCGCCGGTCGCAGCGCCAGGGTCAGTGAGTGCGCCGCGGCCTTGGACGCCGAATATCCCGCCATCGGCGGAGCAGGGGCATACGACAGCAGAGTGAGTACGTTGACCAGGGCGCCCTTGTTCGTGATCAGAGCCGGGGTGAACGCCCGGATCATGTCGTACAAGCCGGTGAAGTTGACCGCGAACTCCCGGGAGACGCCGTCGGGGTCAGCGTCCAGGGCGGGCGCGAATGCCGCCGCCCCGGCATTGTTGATCAGCAGACCTACGTCGGAGGCGGTGGCGGCGAGCTTGTCGATGGATGCCCGGTCGGTGACGTCCAGGGCGACGGCCGTGATCCGGTCGTGGGCCCGTACCGTCCGTGGGTCGCGGGCGGCCGCGTAGACGCGGTCCGCGCCGCGTTCCAGCAGTGCGTCGACGAGAGCGCGGCCCAGACCGCGGTTGGCTCCGGTGACGAGGGCAGTACCCGCGTTGATTTCCATGACGACAAGCCTGCCGCTCGGTGATGATGATACGAATGCTTGAACCACTCGCTTTCTTGTCCGCCAGTCTCATCGTCGATTCCGCAGCTCGGTTGCGCTACCTATCCTGTGCGGATGGATGTTTTCGGTGACGTGCTCGCGCTGGCACGGGTCGACGCCGCCCTCATGGCGACCTTCGACGCGCGAGCCCCCTGGGCCATCGAGCTGCCGGCCCGGCAGGGAGCATCCTTCCACGCCGTGGTGGCCGGCACCTGCTGGTTCACCGCCGACGGCATGCCGCCTCGCCAACTGGCCCCGGGCGACCTCGTACTCCTGCCCGCCGGAGTCCGGCACGAATTGGCCACCGACCCGAACCTGCCGACGCGCCGCTTCGACGACGATCTCAAGCGCAGCCTCATGCACCCTGACGGTGACCTGGTCCTCGACGGACCGGGCGCGCGCACCCGGATCCTCTGCGCGGGCTACCGCTACGAGGCCCACGCCGCCCATCCGGTGCTGAGCCTGCTCCCGCCGGTGCTGCACACGGCCACCGCCTCGCCGCAGAGCGGACCATGGCTGCGCACGATCCTGGACCTGCTGACCCACGAAACCCGCAGCGGCGCCGCCACCGGCGCCGCCACCGCCGCCGTGCGTTTGCTCGACCTGCTGCTGATCCACGTCATCCGGGCGTGGCTCGACACCGGCGATGACACTGTCGGTGTCTCGTGGCTGCGAGGTCTGCGCGACCCGGTCACCGCACGTGCCCTGGCCGCGTTGCACGACCAGCCCGGCCACGACTGGACCCTGGACGGCCTGGCCGCGACGGTCAACGTCTCCAGGGCCACCCTTGCCCGCCGGTTCGCCCAGCACGTCGGCGAACCCCCACTGACATACCTCAGCCGCTGGCGCCTCACCGTCGCCGCTCACAAACTGCGCAGCACCACCCTGCCGGTAGCCGCCATCGCCCACGACATCGGTTACACCTCCGAATTCGCCTTCAACCGCGCCTTCACCCGTGCCCACGGTCACCCACCCGGCCGCTACCGTCGGCACGCCGAATAGGCCGGCTGTTCCCCGGCATGACGATCCTGTCCGACGACGTCCGTTCACGGTGAACTCAGCCATCAGAGCGCTGCAACACGTAACCGGCCTGCGGGTGCGTTCGTTCTTGAGTTAGTTGCCGCGTGCATGAGGGACGAGTTGTCCGCTGACCTGGACGTCTTACCGCGGTAACGGTTGATCTGTCCGGTGTAGGTCCGGCGGTCGGCTGGAGGTGTCGTGGTGGGCATCGATAAGGTCCTGCGGCTGCTGGGTGATCAGGAGACGAGGTGCCGGGCCGGCCCGAGCGCGTGTCGGTGACGGTGACGGGCATCAGCGCGCCGGTGCTCTCCCACCGGTCGCCCGCGCTGTTCAGCACGGCCGCCGGCAGGGTGATGTCGCGGTCAGCGGGGTCCACGCTGATCACGAACGCTCCGTCAACGTCGTTGATCGTCGCGGTCACCGACTTCGACGCGCTGCCGCCCTGCGGGGCGCTGGCAACCTTGACCGTGACCGGTTCGCTGACGGCCTTCACGGTCTCCCCGTCGTAGAGCTTGACCAGGTACTCGGTGCCGTTGAGTTCGTGGGTCGCGGTGAAGCGGTAGGAGACTGCGGATTCGCCCTCGATGGGCGCGAACCCGGAGTCACCGGTGCGCTTGGCGAACCACTGGTAGGCGGTCAGCGGGCCTGTGGCGACTGGACGGCCTGCAGCGTGACGGCGTCGCCGGGCTGGTACTCGCCGTCGGACATGCCCGACACCGACAGCGTCAGGTCGCCGGGTCCGCCGCTGCCGTCGACGTGCAGGGTCACTGGGGCCGACTCGACGAACTTGCGGCCGTCGTCGAAGGTGAGCCGGGCGAAGACAGTGGCGCCGTCGTGCTCCGCGGCAGCGGTGAGCGAGAGCCCCGGGCCGTTCTGGCCGGCCACGAGTTGCCCGTTCAGGTACCACTCCCACCGTGCCAGCACCGACTCCGGCACCACCGAGGCGGACAGTCTCACCTCATCACCGGCGCGGTAGCGGTCGGCGAGGCCGTCGACGGTGACCTTCTCCCGTGGTGCCGCACCGTGGTCGTCCACGTGAATGGTCGCCGGCTCGCTGGTGGCCAGCAGCGAACCGGCGACCGAGTACAGTTCGGCCTTGACCAGTCTGCCGTCCAGGGCCTGCTCGGCGCGGACCTCGTGGCTCGCCGTGGTGACCTTGTCCATGACGACGAAGTCGGCCTGGTCGGGGCGTTTCCACAGCCACCGGTACGTGTCGGAGTCGCTGGCCTCCGGGTCGGCGAAGGCGTTGAGCCGGATCGGGTACCCCTGGTGGTAATGGCTGGCCAGCGACTCGAGGAACAGCAGTTGCTCGCCGGGAGCGGCGTCGGTGACCCGCAGCTCCTGCTGGGCGCCGGCGACGTAGAAGCCGGTCGCGGCGTCGGTGACGGTCAGGTACAGAGTCTTGCCGTCCAGATCCGGGGTGACCGGCAGCTCGATCGAGGACGAGGTGGTATCGGGAATCGGGGTCCATTGGTCGTCCGCGATGCCCCACTCGTAGGCGATGCCGTCGCGTGCGGGGTAGAGCTCGGAGGTGGCGGTCAGCGTGTCACCGGCCCGGTAGACGGTGCGGACGCCGGAGAGCAGCAGCTCCCGGTAGGTGACTTTCGCGGTTACGGCGAGGGAGCGGCCCACGACCGTGCCGTCGGCGGTGACGATCTCGTACGCCCACTCGTTCTGGTTGAGCCACATGGTGTCGATCAGGTACGTGTTCGGGCTGTTCGGATCGGCCTTGGGCAGCGCCCACTCGCCGACCTACTCCCACGCGGTGCCACCCAGCACCGACTGGATCAGCCACCGGCCCCGTTCACCGTCGGCTAGTCTAGAGCGCGATGCTCGACGGGAACCCGGGCCGGGTCTCTCACGTGGCAGCTGTCATGTATTCCGGTGAGCGTGATGGACTCACCTGTTCCGATGCCGGGACCGTCCACCTGCAAGGTGCGGTAGCCGGTCTCCCGCAGGACCTTGTTGCCCGCCAGGATCTGCACTTTGATCTGCGCGCCGTCGAGGGAGACGGTGGCATCCCGGGTGTACCGGTCGCCGACCACCGAGTAGTAGTCGGTGGTCTCTCCGGCGGGGCGGACGAGCCAGTACGCCTGGTGGCCGTCGCCCAGCGTGACGCCGGTGAAGCGCAGATCGATCGTCTCGCCGGCCTGGTAGCGGTCGGCCAGACCGGTGATGGCGAACACGTCACCGCCGGCCTGCTCAGTTACCGTGACGGTCACCGGTGCCGACGTCGAGCGCCCGAACTCGTTGAGCACGTGCGGCACGTACCGCGCGGTCAGCGAGCGGCTCCCCCGTGGCAGGGTCGTGACGTTGAAGGAGGTGCGGCCCGCGGAGATTTCCGTATGGCCGAGGACGGTGTCGCCGTCGAGGAACTCGACGTAGCCGGTGGCGTCTGTCGGGGTGAGGTCGCGTCGAGGCGTACGTTGTCGCCGGTCACGATGCTGGTCGCGCCCGCGGTCACCGCTGTCGTGGTGGCGGTGGCGGCGGGGAGTCCGCCGACGACGAACGTGTAGGTGGCGTCGGTGCTCTGCCGCTGACCGGCGACGGTGACCGTGGCCCGCACGCTGATGTGGTAGCTGCCGGGGGCGGTTAAGGCCCAGTTGGCGTGCATGTGGGTGCGGCCGATGATGAAGGCGGTGAAGCCGTTCTCGTCGGAGGACCAACAGGCGTTTGCTGCCGCCGAATTCGGTGGCGGTGAACAGCTCGAGACTGCCGGGCCCCCTCGAAGCCGGTGAGGGTTAGGGTCGTCTGGTTGCCCTCGATCGGGCCGGCCGGCACGGCTTCGGTGGAGAACCCGGGCCACAGCCGGCCCGCTCCCGGGTTCGATTCGGGGCGATCCACACCTGGCTACCGGCCGGGGCGATGAACTCGTAGCCGGCCGGCACGGTGGCCTTGGCGTCGTCGGCCAAGTGGAACCGAACGTCCTCGGCGGCGAAGCGGGTCCCGTTGCCTTCCGCGACGTCGGCCTTCGACGCCAGCGTCAGCCGCCCGTCGTCGAGGAAGGTGGAGACGGCGTCGATGTGGACGCCGGCGATGATCCGGTGCTCGTGGGTTGCGGGGCGGGCCCTCGGCAGCGGTGGCTGTCGATGTCGGAGCCAGCACTGTGGCGGCCGCGACGGTGAGAACCGCCAGGGCCGCGGCCCTTCGTCGTGGGTGGGACTGTAGGAGCACGGTGCTCGTCCTTCTCGGGTGGCGGGCATGGTGACGGCACGCCCGGCCGGAAGCCGGGCGCTCAGGAGAGGTCATGGAACGTCAGGCGGCGAGCCGGGCGATCAGTCCGTGACGTGGTGCGGCCAGGTGTGCGATCAGGAAGGCGCCGGTGAGGGTGAGCACGATGGTGCCGCCGACCGGCAGGTCCCAGGACCAGGACAGGTAGAGGCCGATCAGGGCACAGGTGGCGCCGATCGCCGGGGCGAGGGCCATCATCACGGCGAGCCGGTCGGTGAGCAGGCGGGCGGTGGCGGCGGGGGTGATGAGCAGGGCCAGCACGAGGATGTTGCCGATGGTCTGGACGGCCATCACCACGGCCAGGGTGACCAGCACGTACAGCATCAGGTCGAGCCAGAAGGTGCGCAGGCCGAGCGCGCGGGCCATCTCCCGGTCCAGGGTGACCGCGACGAACTCCTTGTGTAGCAGGAACACGGTCAGTAGTACGGCGATGGTGGTGCCGCCGACGACGTAGAGGTCGCGGTCGGGGATGCCGGTGATCGAGCCGAACAGGAACTGCTGCAGGGATCCGGCGTAGCCCGGTGCCCGGGAGATGATCACGATGCCGAGGGCGAAGGCGGCCACGAAGAAGATCCCGATGACGGAGTCCTCCTTGAGTCGCCGGTTCTGGGCGAAGACGGTGACCAGCAGCGCGGTGACGACTCCGGCGAGGGTGCCGCCGAGGACGAGGCTGCCGGAGAACAGGAACGCGATGGCGAGGCCGGGGAACACGGCGTGCGCGACGGCGTCGCCGATGAAAGCCATGCCGCGCAGCACGACGTAGCAGCCGACGACCCCGCACATGATCGCCGA